>CAYUOK010000009.1:0-25287 GCA_964446395.1 uncultured Gemmatimonadaceae bacterium
GTGTAGATGTACTGTGGGTTCGCCATGGGGCGGGAGTATAGCGGGCGCCCGAGGGGGCTGGAAGGGGGAGGAAACCGAAAGGGCACGCCAGCGGGCGTGCCCTTCGTCCGGTCCCTGCGGGGTCTCGGGAACTACGAAAGGTGCTTGCTGACGAGCTTGGTCATCTCGAACATGTTGACCTTGCCGCGCCCACCGAACACCACCTTCAGGTTGGCGTCGGCGTTGATGTTCCGCTTTTCCTTGGCGTCCTGGAGCTTGTTCCTCTTGATGTAGGCCCAGAGGCGCTTGGTGACTTCGGTGCGCGGATACGGGCCGGCGCCGATGACCGCCGCGAGGGACCCCGAGATCTTCATCGGCTTCATGAACGCCGCCGAGGGCTTGCGCTTGGAGGCGGTCTTCTTCTTGGGGGCCTTCTTCGCGGCCTTCTTGACGGTCTTCTTCTTGGCGGTCTTCTTGACGGCCTTCTTCGCTGCCTTCTTCTTCTTGGCTGCCATCGCAAGTCTCCGTTCGAGGGTGAACTCCACGTGTGCCGCAGGGGGCACCGCAGGACTGCGACCCCAATGTAGCAACTTTTCCCTCTGGCAACAATAGGATTCGGGCCGTTTTCCCTCTAGGATCGGTGGCGGTGGGCCCACCCCGCCGCCGCCCCGCTCCATTGACCGCGCGGGCCCCGCCCCCCATGATGGGGCTCGAGCGTGGTCGCTCCCGGTGGACGTCTTCGGAAATGCCTGCATGGGGCGGTGGCCTCCGCCCGGGAGAATTCCGCCATGCGCCGCCTCACCGTCGTGCTCGCCGCGTGTCTCGGCGCGCTCGCGATCCTGCCCACCCCCACCCGCGCGCAGTCCTACGTATCCCTCGGAGCAGGCGCCCAGTTCCCCACGGGGGAGTACGCTGGCTACCTCGACCCCGGATGGATCGTGTCGGGCCGGATCGGATTTCCGGTGGGGTCGAAGGGGCTGTCGCTCGGGGTCGAGGGCTTCTTCGGGCGGAACAACTACGAGCGGAACTCCAACAGCGGCGAAGGACTGGGGGGCGCGCTGTTGTTCGCAGCCTTCCGGTTCGGGGATCGTGCCAGAATGGGGCCCTACCTGTTCGGAGGGCTCGGCGGCGGGGGGCAGGGGATCGGTGAGCTTCTCGTCAGTTGGTTTCCTGCCATTTCCCTCGGTGCCGGCATCGAAGGCCCCACGTCGAAGCTCGGGCTGTTCGGCGAGGCTCGCTACACCGCGAACCCCGACTTTTCGTTTCTTGAAGTGGTCGCCGGCCTGAAGATTCCCCTGGGCCACAGCGAGTAGACGGCCGCGACGCCGATGGCCTCGGGCGGGAGCGCGCCGAGGTCCATCGAGTTCGGGCCTCCCACGCGGCGTGGGTGGTGATACATTTCCACTGCAGTTGCGGCGGCCACAGTGCGTGGTCGCTCCCGCGAAATGCGGTCGGCTGAGTCCCATTTGCCCCACTCCCCATCTACCCCGGAAGACTCGACATGCGCATCGGAGTCCCTGCGGAAACACGCCCCCACGAACGGCGGGTCGCGCTCGTCCCCGACGGCGTCGCCAAGCTGAAGAAGGCGGGCTGCGATGTGGTCGTGCAGCGCGGCGCCGGCGCCAATGCGTACCTGCCCGACGCTGACTTCGAGGCGGCGGGCGCCACCATCGTCGGGAGCGCCGCCGAGGCGCTCGCGGCCGACCTCGTGCTCAAGGTCCAGCGCCCGACGCTGGAGGAAATCGGGCAGCTGCGCGAGGGGGGAGCGCTGGTCAGCTTCCTCGCACCAGCGGCATCGGCCGACCTCCTCGAGGCGCTCGTTCGGCGCCGGGTGACTGCCTTCGCCATGGAACTCGTGCCGCGGACCACCAAGGCCCAGTCCATGGACGCGCTCTCGTCGCAGGCGACGATCGCCGGGTACAAGGCGATCCTGGCCGGGGCCGACGCGATGGGCCGCATCCTCCCCATGCTGACGACCGCGGCCGGCACCCTCGCCCCCGCCAAGGTGTTCGTGATCGGCGCCGGCGTGGCGGGTCTGCAGGCGATCGCCACGGCCCGTCGGCTCGGCGCCATCGTCTCCGCGTTCGACGTGCGGACGGCGGTGAAGGAGCAGGTGCAGAGCCTGGGCGCCAGCTTCGTGGAGGTGCCCGCCGTGGAGGGGGAGGGGCAGGGGGGCTACGCGAAGGAACTCGCGGAGGAGCAGCAGCGCCGGGTCATGGACGCGGTCGGCGGGCATGCGAAGGGCCAGGACCTGGTGGTGACCACCGCGCAGATCCCGGGCCGCCCAGCGCCGCGGCTCATCACCGCGGACGCGGTGCGGGCCATGAAGCCGGGCTCGGTCATCGTGGACCTCGCCGGCGAGTCCGGCGGCAACTGCGAGCTCACCAGGTTCGGCGAGACGGTCACGGTCGGGGGCGTCACCATCCTGGCGCCGGTCAACCTGCCCGCGACCGTGCCGATGCACGCCAGCCAGATGTACGGCCGCAACGTGCTCACCTTCGTCACCTATCTCCTCAAGGACGGGGCGCTGCAGGTGGACCTGGCCGACCCGATCACTGGGCCGATGTGCGTGGCGCACGCCGGCGAACTGCGCACCGGAAAGGCGGCCTGAGCATGGAAGCCCTGATGCTGAGCATCACCCTCTTCGTGCTCGCCACCTACCTCGGTGTCGAGCTGATCAACCGGGTCCCCACCACGCTCCACACGCCCCTCATGTCCGGCGCCAACGCGATCAGCGGCATCACGATCGTGGGCGCGCTGGTCGTGGCGGGCGGCGGATTCGGGTGGGTTTCGTGGGTCTTCGGGTTCGGCGCGGTCGTCCTGGCCATGATGAACGTGGTGGGCGGGTACGCGGTCACCGACCGGATGCTGCAGATGTTCACCAAGAAGCCGGAGGCCAAGTGATGGCGCCGGCAATCGAAGCCCTGCTCTACCTGGTGGCGGCCGTGCTCTTCATCGTCGGCCTGAAGCGGATGAGCAGCCCCGTCACGGCGCGTGCCGGGAACCGGATCTCCGGGGTCGGCATGCTGATCGCCATTGCGGTCACGCTCTTCGACCGGGGGATCATCTCGCTGGAGGCCATCGTCGCCGGGGTGCTCGTCGGCTCTGCGCTGGGATTCTGGATGGCCCGTGCGGTCAAGATGACCTCCATGCCGCAGATGGTCGCGCTGCTGAACGGCTTCGGCGGCGGGTCGTCACTGCTGGTCGGCGGGGCGGAGTTCCTCAAGGCGGAACTGGCGGGGGCGACGCCGCCGCTCGACGTGGGCATCACGACGCAACTCAGCCTGCTCATCGGCGCCGTGACGCTATCGGGCAGCCTGATCGCGTGGGCCAAGCTCCAGGAGGTCATGACCGGGAAGCCGATCACCTTCCCGTGGCAGAAGACGACCAACGCGGTCGTCTTCGCGGTGATCGTGCTGCTGGCGGCGTACCAGATCGCCACGCCGGAGCAGGTGCTCTGGCCGTTCTACGCGGTGATCGCCCTGTCGCTCGTGCTCGGCGTGCTCCTGGTCATCCCCATCGGCGGGGCCGACATGCCGGTGGTCATCTCGCTGCTCAACTCGTATTCCGGCATCGCGGCCGCCATGACGGGGTTCGTGATCCACAACAACGTGCTGATCATCTCCGGCGCGCTGGTCGGTTCCTCCGGCATCATCCTGAGCCAGATCATGTGCAAGGCGATGAACCGTTCGCTCACCAACGTGCTCTTCGGGGCGTTCGGCGGCGGCACCGGCCCCGCCGGGGCCGGGAGGAGCGCCGAGGGGCTGACGGTGCGGCAGGTGACGGTGGAGGACGCCGCGGTCCAGCTCGCGTACGCGCAGTTCGTGATCGTGGTGCCGGGCTACGGGCTGGCGGTGGCGCAGGCGCAGCACACGGTGCGCGAACTCGCCGAGCAGATCGAGCGCCGCGGCGGCGAGGTCCGGTACGCCATCCACCCCGTGGCGGGGCGCATGCCCGGGCACATGAACGTGCTGCTGGCGGAGGCCAACGTCGACTACGAGAAGCTGGCGGAAATGGACCAGATCAACGACGAGTTCCACCGGGCCGACGTCGCGCTCGTCATCGGGGCCAACGACGTGGTCAACCCAGCGGCCCGCACCGACGCCTCCAGCCCCATCTACGGGATGCCGATCCTCAACGCCGACATGGCCCGGAGCACGATCGTGCTCAAGCGCGGCATGAGCGCGGGGTTCGCGGGGATCGAGAACGACCTGTTCTACAGCGCCAACACGGCGATGCTGTTCGGCGACGCCAAGCAGTCACTGACGAAGCTCGTGGCCGAGGTGAAGGCGCTCTAGGCCGCGGCGGGTGTCCACAGGAGGAGTCCGATGACGTACCTGGGCCTGATCGAGGTGTATGTCTTCATCCTCGCCGGTTTCGTGGGGTTCATGGTCATCACCCGGGTGCCGCCCCTCCTCCACACGCCGCTGATGTCCGCCACGAACGCGATCTCGGCCATTTCCCTGGTCGGGTCGCTGGTGGCCGCGGGCGCCGACCGGAACATGGTCAGCACCATCCTCGGGTTCGTGGCGGTCCTCTCGGCCACCATCAACGCGGTCGGCGGCTTCATCATCACCGACCGCATGCTCAAGATGTTCCGGCGGAAGCCGGAGGACCCCGGAGGGGAGAAGCCGTCATGAGCGCCCGCGAGCTGCTCATCCAGGCGGCGTACATCGCGGCGTCCGTCCTGTTCATCCTCGGGCTCCGCAGCCTGACCAAGGCCGACACCGCGCGGCGCGGCATGCAGCAGGCGGCCCTTGGCATGGTCATCGCCGTGGTCGGGACCCTCCTGCACCACGAAATCGTCTCGTACGGATGGATCATCGCCGGTCTCGTGATCGGCTCGCTCATCGGCTATCCGCTCGGCGTCTACGTGCCGATGACGGCCATGCCGCAGCGCATCGCGATCTCCCACGTCTTCGGGGCGCTCGCCGCCACGCTGGTCGGCATCGCCGAGTACTACACCCACGTCCGTGACGGCCTCCCCCTCTCCGGTCCGCTGATGGCGGCGCTCGGGTTCGAGGTGATCTTCGGCGCCCTCACGGTGAGCGGCAGCTTCATGGCGTTCTCGAAGCTGCAGGAGCTGATCCCCGGGCGGCCGATGACGTACCGCGGGCAGAACGTCGCCAACATCGCGCTCTTCCTCGCGACCCTGGGCATCTTCGGGTACCTGCTCTTCAATCCGGGCGCCGAGCGGCTGTTCTACGCGATGGTGGCGCTGGCGTTTCTCTGCGGGATCCTGCTGGTGCTGCCGATCGGCGGGGCGGACATGCCCGTGGTCATCTCCCTGATGAACTCCTACGCCGGGCTCGCGTCGGCCGCCACGGGGTTCGCCATCGGGAACAACGTGCTGATCATCGCCGGCGCGCTGGACGGCGCCTCGGGGTTCATCCTGTCGATCGTGATGAGCAAGGCGATGAACCGCTCGTTCGGCAACGTGCTGTTCGGGGCGTTCGGGAGCGTGGCGTCGGGGGCCTCGGCCAAGACGGTCGAGGGGCTGACCGTCCGGGAGATCTCCGTGGAGGACGCCGCGGTGCAGCTCGCCTACGCCCGCCTGGTCATCGTGGTCCCCGGCTACGGCCTCGCGGTGGCGCAGGCGCAGCATGCGGTGCGGGAGCTGGCGGACCTGATCGAGAAGCGGGGCGGGGAAGTGAAGTACGCGATCCATCCGGTGGCGGGGCGGATGCCGGGGCACATGAACGTGCTGCTGGCGGAGGCCAACGTCCCCTACGACCGGCTGGTGGAGATGGACGAGATCAACGGCCAGTTCCCGCAAGCCGACGTGGCGCTGGTGATCGGCGCGAACGACGTGGTGAACCCCGCCGCCCGCAACGACCCCGCGAGCCCGATCTACGGCATGCCGATCCTGAACGTGGACCAGGCCCAGAAGATTATCGTGATGAAGCGGAGCATGAACCCCGGCTTCGCGGGGATCGAGAACGAGCTCTTCTACAACGAGAAGACGTCCATGCTGTTCGGCGACGCCAAGCAGTCGCTGGTCCGCCTCGTGACGGAAGTGAAGTCGCTCTGAGTCAGGCGCCCCACCGCCGCACGTCCGTCACCGCCGCGAGGTCCCGGATCCGTTCCTGGGCCTCGCGGTAGTTCTTCAGGAACTCCTCCCGCCACGCTTCCGGCAGGTTCGCCCGGAAATAGTCCGCCGTCAGCAGCGCTCCCGTGGTCCCCGCGTGGGTGGCGACGATCTCCCCGAGGTACAGGGTGGCCGGCCCGGCGTCCATGGTGTTGAGCACGCGACACTCGAAGGCGGCGTGGCAGCGCTCGAGGACGGGCACGCCGCCCTCGCCCACGCGGCACGGGATCCCTGCCAGCTTGTCGGCCACCTTGCGCCCGCTCCGGAAGCCCAGTTGGTGCACCACGTCGAACTGGTCCTGGTCGAGCAGGTGGGCGGCGAACCGGCCGCTGGCCCAGATCAACTCGTGGCTCAGGTGCCACTTGTGGACGTAGACCGAGAGCCGGGGATGTTCGGGAGAGATGGTGGCCCGGACGGCGCTGTCGAGGATCATCCCGTTGGTCCGCCCGCCGTGGGCTGAGGTCACGGCGACGATCGGCGAGGCGAGCTGGCGGAGAAGTTCGTATGAGTCGTTGGTCAGCATACCGTAATTTAGGCGGGGAGGCGGGGAAGCGGGTACGCGGGCTCGAGTGTGCAGGGGGAACTCTTTGGTGCGTCTGGTGGTCTATAGTGAGGTGAGGTCTCCTGGGGTCCGCGACTGCCAAGTGCTTGTGCTGTGCGACGTTGCCATTCTGGCAGGCATCTAATCGGTGAATATGAAGGAATGCCGAGGGCTTTTCGTCTAAATTCTTGGCACGATTCCGCAACCCGTTCGGGGCGCTTGTTTTAGCTAACCTGTTGATTTTTCGCGCCTTAGCTGTTAGTTTACGCGACTGTATTTGGACGGCCACTCCCGGCCGTTGCTGCCCATAGAGTGCTGGGTATTCCTGAGGAGGATCGGTGACTGTCAAGCCGCGCGCCAAGCGTCGTGCCGTTCGTCCGGCACAGATCGCCAAGGCCGTCGACGAGGGACGCGAGTCGCTCGACCTGTACCTCGATGAAATCAGCCGGGTCCCTCTGCTGACCCGTGAGCAGGAAATGGAACTCGCCCGCAAGGCGTTCCGCGGCAACGTGGCGGCCCAGGAAAAGCTGGCGCGCCACAACGTCCGGTTCGTCGTGTCGGTCGCCAAGAAGTTCCAGAACCGTGGCGTGCCGCTCGTCGACCTGATCGGCGAGGGCAACCTCGGCCTCATGACGGCCGCCCGCAAGTTCGATCCGGATCGCGGCGTCAAGTTCATCTCGTACGCGGTGTGGTGGATCCGTCAGGCCGTCCAGGCCGCCATCGCCCGTCACGGGCGTCCGGTCCGGGTGCCGCTGAACCGCACGGCCGACCTCAGCCGCCTCGGCCGGACCACCACGCTCCTCAAGGAGCGCCTGGGCCGGATGCCGACCACCGAGGAGCTGGCCCGCGCCACCGGCCTCACGCCGGAAGCGGTCCGCAGCCTCAGCGCCCTCAACACCGAGGCGGTGCGGCTCGACCACCCGACGCGGGACGGCGACGGCAACGAGCGGATGGAGCGGTTCGCCATGGCGGAGCAGGAAGGCACCGATTCCGCCACGATGACCAACAGCCAGACGAGCGACATCGAGTCGGCGCTGGCGGTCCTCCCGCCCCGGGACGCCAAGGTGCTCCGGCTCTACTTCGGCCTCGACGACGGCAACAGCCGCACGCTCGAGGAAATCGGCCGGATGATGGGCGTCACCCGCGAGCGGATCCGTCAGCTCCGGGACCGCGCGCTGCTCAAGCTGCGCGAGGGCGAAACGGGCGAGCGGCTGCGGGACCTGGTCGCCTAAGGCACCACGCTCGAACGACCGAATACCGAACGACCCCCCGGTTTCCCGGGGGGTCGTTTTGCATTCGGCCCCACTGCCCCACTGCCCCGCTGCCCCGCCGCCCTACGCCTCCGCCGCAAACTTCCGCAGCACCCGCTGCAGGATCCCCCCGTGCCGGTAGTAGTCCACCTCGACATCGCTGTTGAGCCGGACCACCGCCTTGAAGCTGACTGCTGTGCCGTCCTCGCGGCGGGCATCCACCTTGACGGTGCCTCCCGGGGTGAGCCCCTTGGCGATGCCGGTGATGGTGAAGGTCTCCCGCCCCGTGAGGCCGTGCGTGGCGCGCGTCTCGCCCGGCAGGTAGGTGAGCGGGAGCACGCCCATCCCGACCAGGTTGCTGCGGTGGATCCGCTCGTAGCTCTCGGCGAGCACCGCCTTCACGCCGAGGAGCATGGTGCCCTTGGCGGCCCAGTCGCGGCTCGAGCCGGTGCCGTACTCCTTGCCGACGAGCACCACGAGCGGGGTCTGCTCGGCGATGTAGCGCATGGCGGCGTCGTAGATCGAGGTCACGTCGCCGGTCGGGAAGTGCACCGTCCAGTTGCCTTCCTTGTCGGGCACCAGCGCGTTCTTGATCCGGACGTTGCCGAAAGTGCCGCGCATCATCACTTCGTGGTTGCCGCGCCGGGCGCCGAAGGTGTTCCAGTCCGGCTGCTCCACCCCGTGCTCGCGGAGGTACTGCGCGGCCGGCCCATTCTTCGGGATGGCGCCGGCCGGCGAGATGTGGTCGGTGGTGACGGAGTCGCCGAGGACGGCCAGCGCGCGGGCGTCGCGGATGTCCGCCAGCGCGCCCGGCTTCGGCGAGAGCTGCCGGAAGAAGGGGGGGAGCTGGACGTAGGTGCTGGCGTCGTCCCAGGCGTAACGGCTCCCGGCGGGCACCTCGAGCGCCTTCCACTCGTCGTCACCGTCGAAGACCTTGGCGTATTCGTGCTCGAACAGCGCCGGAGTGAGGGCGGTGGACATCGCCTCGGCGATCTCGGCAGATGTGGGCCAGATGTCCCGCAGGAACACCGGCTCGCCCGCGTCGGAGATGCCGAGCGGCTCGGTCGTGAGGTCGGCGTCCACACGTCCGAGCAGGGCAAAGGCCACCACCAGCATCGGCGAGGCGAGGTAGTTGGCGCGCACGAGCGGGTGGACCCGGGCCTCGAAGTTCCGGTTGCCGGAGAGCACCGCCGCCACCACGAGGGAATGCTCCTCGATGGCGCGCGCCACCGGCTCCGGCAGCGGGCCGCTGTTGCCGATGCAGGTGGTGCAGCCGTACCCGACGGTCTGGAAGCCGAGCTGGTCGAGGTAGGGCGTGAGGCCGGCGTCGCGCAGGTAGTCGGTGACCACGCGCGAGCCGGGAGCCAGGCTGGTCTTGACCCAGGCCCGGCTCCGGAGCCCCTTCGCGACGGCCTTCTTGGCCAGGAGGCCGGCGCCGATCATGACCGACGGGTTCGAGGTGTTGGTGCACGACGTGATCGCCGCGATTACGACGGCGCCGTCGCTCAGTTCGTGCTCCTCGCCGTTGATGTGGCACTTCACGCACGGCGCCGCGGCCACCTGCGCCTGGCCGCCGCCCTCGTTGGCCCACCGTCCCGCCTCGGCCGAGGCGTAGTCGCGCCGGGTGGTCGGCACGCTGGGCTGCATGAGGCCGGGGAGGCTCACCGCGAAGTTCTTGCGGAGCGAGCGGAGGGGGACCATGTCCTGGGGACGCTTGGGCCCGGCGAGGCTGGGCTCGATGGACGCGAGGTCGAGCTCGATGGTGCTGGTGAACTCGGGGTCGGGGGTGGCGTCGGTGCGGAAGAGTCCCTGCTCCCTGGTATAGCGCTCCACCAGCTCCACCGTCTCCTTGCTCCGGCCGGTGCGCTGCAGGTAGCGCAGCGTCTCGGCGTCGACCGGGAAGAAGCCGACGGTGGCACCGTATTCGGGGGCCATGTTCGCGATGGTGGCGCGGTCCGCCAGCCCCAGCGCGGAGAGGCCGGGGCCGTAGAACTCGACGAACTTGTCCACGACGCCCTTCTGCCGGAGCATCTGGGTGACTCGCAGCACGAGGTCGGTGGCGGTGGTGCCGGCGGGGAGCGCGCCTGTGAGTTTCATGCCGATCACGTCGGGCACGAGCATGAAATACGGCTGGCCGAGCATCACGGCCTCGGCCTCGATGCCGCCGACGCCCCAGCCCACCACGCCGAGGCCGTTGATCATGGTGGTGTGGGAGTCGGTCCCGACAAGGGTGTCCGGGTAGGCGGTCAGGAGGCCGTGCTGCTCACGCAGCTGGATGGCGGGGGAGAGGTGTTCCAGGTTGACCTGGTGGACGATCCCCATGCCCGGTGGCACCACGCGGAAGTTGTGGAACGCGCGCTGGGCGAACTTGAGCAGCTGGTACCGCTCGGCGTTCCGGTCGAACTCGAGGGCCACGTTCTGGCGGAAGGCGGCCGGCGTGCCGTAGTGGTCCACCTGCACCGAGTGGTCGATGACCAGGTCGCAGGGGACGACGGGGTTGATCCGGTCCGGATCCCCGCCCATCTCGGCCATGGCGTCGCGCATGGCGGCCAGGTCCACCACGCAGGGCACGCCGGTGAAATCCTGCAGCACCACCCGGGCGGGCATGAACGGAAACTCGGGCCGGTCGGCCTGCTGCGCCGGCCAGGCGGCGAGCGTCCTGACGTGCGCCTCGGTGACGACCCCCTGGCCGCACCAGCGGAGCGCGTTCTCCAGCAGCACGCGGATCGAGAAGGGAAGCCGGTCGAGATTGCCCACCCCTTGCCGCGCAAGCTCGGGGAGGCGATAGATCGTGACGGGCTCGCGTCCCAGCGACATCGTTGCGCGGGCACCGAAGGGATTGGGCAGGGGGGCGGGCATGGCAGCTTCCAGGTGGCGTGGTTCACGGAGACGGCGAATGCGACATGGATAATATCACCCCATCCGGGCCGGAGACGAACCGGGCGCCGCACGCAGTCACCCGGAGGGACGACGGGCTGTGGTTCGAGTGGGCCCCCGGCGAGAGCGAGCGGCGGGTTCCGGCGCGCGCCCTCCGGCTCGCCTGCCCCTGCGCGATGTGCGTCGAGGAAATGTCGGGGCGGCCGCTCCTCGATCCGGCGAGCGTCCCCCATGACATCAGACCCGTCGCGGTCCAGCTGGTGGGCGCGTACGGGTTGCGCGTGACCTGGAGCGACGGTCACTCCACCGGCATCTTCCCGTGGCATCGGCTCCGTCGGCTGTCGGAGTGAAGGCCGGCGGGCGGGGTATGGCGCGTGAGGCGGACGCGTGGTATTGTCGGAACTCATGATCGCCGGCCGCCGGTATTGGATTCTCATCTGGTACGGATTCCTCCTGATCGGGGTCGCCGGCGCGGTGGCGTCGGTGTACTGGGGGCGCCGGAACCAGGGGCGCAACCTCGACGAAGTGCTGCGGGCCGTGGCCACCATCGTGCTGTCCGCAGGGATGCTGCTCCTGCTCTACGGGGTGGCCGTCGTGGCGGGCCGGGTCCTGCTCGGCGTGGCGCTGGCCCTCTTCCTCGGGGCCTTCTGGGCCGGCCGGACCCCGCGACGGCCCCCCCCTCCCGGCTCGGGGCCGTCCCGGCTCCATTGATCCTCCTCACGCCCCGGCCCGTCCGGGGTTATTCTTTTTCCGTCACTTCCCCCCGGGAATTCATGCGATTTCGCTCCACCTTCACGGCGCTTGCCGCCGGCATCCTGATGTGCGCCGCTCCCCTGCATGGGCAGCTCGGACCGCCCTCCACCGGCGGTGCCGTGGCGGCCGAGCACGCGCGTCGGATGCTGGGGCACAACAAGCGGGTGCTGGTCATCGGCGCGCACCCGGACGACGAGGACACCGGCCTCATCACCGTGCTGGTGCGCGGCGAGGGGGCGGTGACGGCCTACTTGTCACTCAACCGGGGCGAAGGCGGCCAGAACCTCATCGGCCCCGAACTGGGCGAGGCGCTGGGACTGCTCCGCACGGAGGAGCTGCTGAGCGCCCGGACGCTCGACGGCGGGCGCCAGTACTTCACGCGGGCCTACGATTTCGGCTACTCCAAGACGCTTGACGACACCTGGCGGCACTGGCAGCGGGACTCGATCCTGAAGGACGTCGTCCGGGTCATCCGCCAGTTCCAGCCACAGATCATCGTGTCTGTCTTCAGCGGCACGCCGGAGGACGGCCACGGCCAGCACCAGGCGGCTGGGTGGGCGGCGCAGGCGGGATTCGAGGCGGCAGCAGACCCTTCGCGCTTTCCGGAGCTGGCTCGCGAGGAGGGACTGCCGGCCTGGCGCGCCGCCAAGCTCTACCGCGGGGCGCGATTCACGCCGGTCCCGAACATGTTCACGATCCAGACCGGCGGACTCGACCCGGCGGTGGGTCAGTCGTATCACCAGATCGCCATGGCGAGCCGCAGCCGGCACCGGTCGCAGGACATGGGCGCGCTCCAGACGCCCGGCCCGGCTTCGACCCGGATCGCGCTGGTCACCGACCGCACGGGGGCAGGGGATACACTCTGGGCGGGGGTGGACACGACGCTCCCCGCCGCATTCACGAGCGGTTCGCTCGCGGTGCGGCTCGCGCGCGTGGACAGTGCCGCGATGATGGCCGCGCGACGGCAGCAGCGCTGGCCGGTGAGCTGGGAGGACCAGGAGCGCTCCCTCGAGACGGCGCTCGCGAACGAGCGCGGGATCGTCCTGGACGCGGTGGCCAGCGTCGCGGACCTCGTTCCCGGACAATCGGTCGAGGTCACGCTCACGCTGTGGAACGCCGGCTCCGAGCCGGTGCGCGGGGCACTCGGAGTGTACGGCACGACGGTGGTGCGTCCCTCGCACCAGGTGGTCGTGGCCCCCGGGGAGATGGCCACAGTGACGGACACGGTGACCCTCCCAGCCAATGCCACGACCGAGCCGTATTTCCTGCAGCTCCCCCGCGACGGTGCGATGTATCGTTGGGGGGCATCAAGCTACGCCGGGCAGCCGGCCTCGCCTCCTCTGCTGACGGCCGCCTTCGCCCTGAACGGATTGCGCGACGACGGGGTCTTGATGACCCGGGAGGTCACCTACCGCTGGCGGGACCCGGCCTTTGGCGAGCGCCGCGAGCGGCTGCTGGTCGTGCCGCGCGTCGGCGTGCGGCTGGACCGCTCGATGCTCGTCTGGCCGCTCGAGTCGCGGGACTCGCGCACGGTCACCGTCACCCTGTCTCATTCCTCGGCCGATACCACGTCAGGCGCGGTTCACCTCGAGGTGCCCGCCGGCTGGGCGGCGCCGCCGGCGCAGCCCTTTCGGCTGACCCGGAAGGGCGAGGAGGCCTCGTTCAGGTTCGTGCTGTCTCCGCCGGCTTCGCCCGCCGCCGGATCGTTCGAGATCCGCGCCATCGCGATGGCGCCCGACGGCGTTCGGTACGATGAGTCGAGCCAGATCGTCGCCTATCCGCATATCGCCCGGCGCGGGCTGAGCCGACCGGCGGTGGGGACGATCCGGGTCATGGACATCGAGGTGCCATCGCTCCGCGCGGTGGGCTACGTGCGCGGCCCGGCGGACGGCGTGCCGGAGGCGCTTGCCGGGCTCGGCATTCCGGTAGTCGAGCTCACGGCCGATTCCCTCGCCCGCGGCGACCTCTCCCGGTTCGACGCCGTGGTGATCGGGAGCCGCGCATACGAGACGGTGCCGGCGGTGCAGGAGTTCAACTCCCGCCTGCTGGCCTACGCGCGCGCCGGCGGCCTCCTCCTGGTGCAGTACCAGCAGTACGAGTTCTTCGGCGGGAGCTTCGCCCCCTTCCCGATGACGCTCGGCGGTCAGTCGCTCGGCTCCTTCCTGTCGGGCAAGGCCACCATGCCGAAACCGGGCGAACGGCCGGACTCGCACGATCGCGTGACGGACGAGGGCGCCCCGGTGCGGATCGTGGATCCCGCGAGTCCGGTCGTGCAGGCGCCGAACGCGATCGGTCCCCAGGACTGGAACGGGTGGGTCCAGGAGCGCGGCCTCTACTTCGCGCGTGACTGGGCACCGGAATACCGCCCGGTGCTCGAGATGCACGATCCGGGCGAGCCTGCGCTGAAGGGCGGCCTCCTCGTGGCCCCGGTGGGCCAGGGGACCTATGTGTACACCGGGATCGCCTTCTTCCGGGAACTCCCCGCTGGGGTGCCCGGCGCCTACCGGCTGTTCATGAACCTCCTCGCGCTGCAGCCCGGGGCGGCGCATCCGTGAACTGGCGCTGCCTGCTCGCGCTGACCGGGCTGATGGCGTGCGGGCGTGATTCGCGCACGCCGGTAGTGGTCTACTCGCCCCACGGGCGGGACCAACTGAAGCTGCTCGAGACTGCGTTCGAGCGGTGGCGCCCGGACATCGACATCAAGTGGCTCGACATGGGCAGCCAGGAGATACTCGACCGGCTGCGGTTCGAGCGCGTCAACCCGCAGGCGGACGTCTGGTTCGGCGGGCCCACCACCATCTTCGACCGCGGCGTCGCGGACTCGCTGCTTGCCCCGTACACGCCAAGCTGGGCTGCGTCGGTCGGCCCGGACGGTGTCGGGCCGGAGTCGCTCTACTGGCCGGTGTACCGCACGCCGGTCGTCATCGCGTTCAACAACAGGGCGGTCAGCGCGCCGGAAGCGCCGCAGGACTGGGACGACATCCTGGCGCCGCGCTGGCGCGACCTGGTGCTGATCCGCGACCCGATGGCCAGCGGGACGATGCGGGCCATCTGGGGTTACATCATCGAACGGAGCCTCCGGGAGACGGGCGATACCACCGCCGGCATGGTCTGGCTGCGCGCGCTGGACCGCAACACCAAGACCTACGCCCTGAATCCCGCCATCCTCGACCAGAAATTGGCGCGCGAAGAGGGTGTCGTGACTCTCTGGGACTTGCCGGACATCCTGATCAGCCAGGGGAAGGGGATGCCGTTCGGTTACCTCTTCCCGCGGAGCGGCACAGTCGTGATCGACGACGCGATCGCGCTGGTCACCGGATCCCAGCACGCCGAGGCCGCGCAGGCGTTCATCGATTATGTCGGAGAGACGGAGGCGCTGCTCCTGGCGGCTCGCCAGGTGTACCGGCTGCCCGCTCGCCAGGACCTGCCGGTGGATTCCCTGCCGGCGTGGGTGGCCGAGGTGGACCGGACCATGAAGGTGGTGCCGATGGACTGGCCGCTGCTCGCCAGGGAGGGTGCGGCATGGATGAGCTACTGGGACCAGCATGTGCGTGGGACGGGGAAGCACCTGAAGGACTGAGGACTGAGGACTGGGGACTGAGGACTGAGGAAAGGAAGCGTGGGTGGCGTTTCTTGAGTTGAGCGGGTTGACGAAGAACTTCCAGGGGCACCGGGCGGTCGACGGGCTCTCCCTGTCGCTGGAGCGCGGCGAGGTGCTCGCCCTGCTCGGGCCGAGCGGGAGCGGGAAGACCACGACCCTGAGGCTGCTCGCCGGGTTCGAGTCGCCGGATGCGGGGAGCGTCGTGCTCGACGGGCGGGACATGACGGCGCTGGCGCCGGTTGCGCGGCGCTTCGGCATGGTGTTCCAGCATTACGCTCTCTTTCCGCACCTCGACGTCGGCGCCAATGTGGCGTTCGGCCTCGAAAGCCGCGGCGTGAAGGGGGCCGAGTTGGCGCGCCGGGTGGGGGAAGCGCTCGCGCTCGTGGACCTCTCCGGCTTCGAGCGGCGCCCCGTGGCCAACCTGTCGGGCGGACAGCAGCAGCGGGTGGCGCTGGCGCGGGCGCTCGCGCCGGAGCCGAGCGTCCTCCTCCTCGACGAACCCCTCTCGAACCTCGACCCGGCGCTCCGGGAGCGCACCCGGCGCGAGCTGCGCGCGCTGGTCCACCGGCTGGGCATCACGGCGGTCGTGGTGACGCACGAGCAGGAGGACGCCTTCGACCTCGGCGACCGGATCGCGCTGCTCCGCCAGGGGCGGCTCGAACAGCTCGGCACGGCGGACGAGCTCTACGCCACGCCGGCCACGGCGTTCGTGGCGGCGTTCATCGGGCGGGCCAGCGAGGTCCCGGCGACGATCCACTCCGACCGGGAGGCCCGGGTCGAGTCGTTCACCTGGCCGGTGCGATGGGGTGGACCGGGCGAGCCCAAGTCAGGTGCGCCTGCCAGGCTGCTGGCGCGGCCCGAGGGACTCCGTCTCGCCGACGCGTCTCCCTCCCGCCTGACCGGTGCCGTGACCGGGCGGCGGTTCACGGGAGCGGTGGCGTACTTCTCCGTCGAGACGCCCGCCGGGCTGTCGTTCGAGATCGCCGGCCACCCGGCGGCGGCACGCGAGGGCGACGCGGTCGGGATCGAACCGACGGGCACGGGTCTCCATCTCTACCCGGCAGCGGGATGACGAACGCTCGGCGCGCGGGCTGGCTGGGATGGCTGATGGTGGCGGTGCTGGTCTGGCTGGTGGCCTACCCGCTGGCACTGGTGCTGGTCGAGGGGGTCCGCGGATCGGCGGGGTGGACGCTCGACGAGGTGCGGCGTTTTGCCGGCCGGTCTACCGAGTGGCAGGCGCTCTGGGCCACGCTCTGGCTCTCGACGGCCAGCGTGGTGCTGGCCGGGGCCATCGGGTTGCCGCTCGCCTTCCTCTTCGAGCGGGTGGATTTCCCCGGGCGCAAGGTGCTTGGCACCCTGGTGGCGCTGCCGGCGGTCCTGCCGCCGCTCGTCGGCGTGGTCGCCTTTCTCTTCCTCTACGGCGAGACCGGCTTCGTCGGCCGCTTCGTGCAGTACCTCTTCAGGCTCGAGAATCCGCCGTGGCGCCTGGCCGGCCCAGGGGCCATCCTCCTGGTGCACGCGTACTCGATGTACGTCTACTTCTACCTCTTCTGCCGGGCCGCCCTGTCTCGGCTCGACGGCGCGATGCTCGAGGCCGCGTCCGCGCTCGGCGCGGGACGCTGGCGGACGCTGGTGCACGTCATCCTGCCGCACCTCAGGCCAGCCATCGCCGGGGCGGCGCTCCTCACCTTCATGACCTCGCTCGCCTCGTTCAGCGCCCCGTACATCTTCGGCGGCGGCTATCGCGTCATGACGACCCAAATCGTCTTTACGCGACTCAACGGCGACGACCGGCTCGCCATGGTCGAGACCGCGGCGCTGATGCTCCTGGCGCTCGCCGCCATGGCGCTCTTCCGCCGGGCCGACCCCGGCGGCTCGCTCGCCGGGGTCGGCAAGGGCACCGTCCCGTCGCTCGCGCGCGCGGGGAGCGCCCGGGCGCGCGCCGGCATCGCGGCCGCATCCTGGGTGCTCGCGGCGATCCTCCTGCTCCCGCACCTGACGCTCCTGCTGGTGTCGTTCGTCCCCGTCGGCACCTGGACCACCGAACCCTGGCCGCCGGAATTCTCCCCGGGCAACTACGCTGCGCTCTTCGCGGAGCCAGAGCGGTTCCGCCCGCTGGTCAACAGCCTGTGGATGGCGAGCGTGGCCACCGCCGCCGCGGTCGGCATCGCGCTCGCCGCCGGGTCGCTGGTGGTGCGCCGGCGCGTCTCCGCCGGCCGCCTCATCGAAGGGCTGCTGGGGTTGCCGTGGGCGGTGCCCGGGACGGTGTTCGCCATCGCGCTGGCGGCGCTCTTCAGCGTCTACTCGCCGCTGACGCTCCGCGCCGTCCTGGTCGGCACGGCCTGGATCCTCCCGCTGGCCTACCTGATCCGGAACCTCCCGATCACCGGCCGCGCGGTGCTGGCGGGCTTCCGCCAGCTCGACCCGGCGCTCGAGGAGGCGGCCGCGTCGCTGGGCGCCGGACGGATGCGGACCCTCCGGCGGGTCGTGCTGCCCGGGCTGGCGCCGGCGCTGGTGGCGGGCGCCACGCTGGCCTTCGTCACCTCCCTCGGCGACTTCGTCACCTCGATCATGCTCTATACCTACGACACCCGCCCGATCTCCCTCGAAATTCTCGGGAGCCTCCGGCAGGGCGACATGGGCGTCGCCGCCGCGTACGGCGTCCTGCTGATGATCGCGAGCGCCATGGTCTTTGCGCTGGGTTCACGCGGGGAGGCCCGCCCGTGAGCCGGCCTTCCTCGCCCCCGCTCGACAAGAACGACCTCCGGAAACTGCTGGTCCTGATCGCCGCGAGCGCGGTGGACATGATCGGGTTCGCGATCGTTCTGCCGCTCCTCCCGTTCTACGCCGAGAATCTCGACGCGACGCCCAAGACCATCGGGTGGATCATCGCGTCGTTCTCGATCGCACAGCTGATCTCGGCGCCGCTCTGGGGACGGGTCTCCGACCGCTACGGCCGGCGCCCCGCGCTCCTCATCGGGCTGTCGGCGTCCGCCGTGGCGTACGTGGCGTTCGGACTGGCCAACACGGTGGCCTGGCTCTTCCTCTCCCGGATCATCCAGGGGGCGGGGGGCGGGACCACCGGCGTCGCGCAGGCGTATGTAGCGGACTCGATCCCGGCGGCGGGGCGGGCGCGCGCCCTGGGATGGCTCTCGGCGGCCACCTCGCTCGGCGTGATGATCGGCCCGGTCGTCGGGTCGCTGGCCGCCCACTGGGGGCGCGCAGCGCCCGGGTTCGTGGCCGCGGGGCTCTGCCTGGCCAACGTGATCTTCGCCTGGCGGTTCCTGCCGGAGAGCCGGCGCGCGGGCGACCACGCCCCGACCCGGAAGCCGGTCTGGCATGCGGCGTGGCAGGTGTTCCGGAGCCCAGGGACCACCGTGGCGCGGCTCGTCTGGATCTACGCAGTGGGGATGCTCGCCTTTACGTGCCTGACCTCCGTCCTTCCGCTCTTTCTCGGGGCCGAGTACGGGGTGACAGAGAAGACGATCGGGTATTTCTTTCTCTATGTCGGCGCGCTGTCGCTCGTGATGCGCTCCATCTTCCTGGGCCCGATCGTGGACCGCATCGGCGAGGCGTGGGCCATGCGCATCGGGTGCGCGTGCCTCATCCTCGGGCTCCTGCTGTACCCCGCGATGTCAAGCCTGTGGGGTCTCGCGCTCATCATTCCGTTCGTACCGGTCGGGACCGCGCTGCTCTTCCCGTCCACCACGGCACTGATGTCGCATGCCGCCCAGAAGTCGGAACTGGGGACGGTGATGGGCTCCGCGCAGACCTTCGCCGGCATCGCGCGGGTGGTGGCGCCGATCCTGGCCACGCGCGCCTTCCAGGACTGGGGGCACGACTGGCCCTTCTACATGGCGGCGGCCACCGTGGCCCTCGTCAGCATCCTGGCCTTCCGGCTCGGCCCCGTGGCCGATCCCAACCCGACAGGCGCCTGATGTCCGACCACGCCGTGACGCTGCCCATCCTGCCCGACTCCCCCGCGGCCTTCGCCGACGCCCGCTGGGAGGACATCCTCCCCTGGTACGAGGCGCTGGCCGGCGTGCCGCTCGAAACCACCGACGCGGTCGGTCCCTGGCTGGCGGCCTGGTCCCGCCTCGAGGAACTCGTCACCGAGGCGGCGGCCGAAGCGATGATCGCCTACACCGCCGACACGCGTGACCCGGCGCGGGAGGCAGCGCACCTCCGGTTCTCGGCCGAGATCTTTCCGCAGCTCGAAGAACAGGGGGTACGGCTCGCGCGGCGGCTGGTCGCGACCGGCTTCACGCGGCCGGATCTCGACGTGGTCCTGCGGCGCTTCCGCTCGGCGATCGAGATCTTCCGCGAGGAGAACCTCCCGCTCTTCAGCGAGCTCGAGGAGCTGTCGGCCAGCTACCAGCGCCTGACCGGCGGGATCACCGTCGAGTGGGAGGGCGAGACCCGGACCCTTCCGCAACTCGGTCCCTTCCTCAAGAGCCCGGACCGCGCGGTCCGGGAGCGGGCCTTCCGGGCCATGGGTGCCCCGTACATCGCCATGCGGGCCCAGCTCGCCGGGCTGTTCGACGACATGTTTTCCCGCCGCCAGCAGGTGGCGAAGAACGCGGGGTTCGCCGACTTCGAGGCCTACAGCTTTGCCGCCAAGTGCCGGTTCGATTACACACCGGACGATGTCACCCGCTTCCACGAGGCGGTGGAGGCGGAGGTGGTTCCGGCGGTGGCGCGCATCCTGGAGCTGCGGAAGCAGGCGCTTGGCCTTGACGTGCTCCGCCCGTGGGACCTCGACGTGGACCCGGCCAGTCGGCCGCCGCTCCGGCCGTTCCGCGACGCCGCCGAGCTCGTCGAGAAGGCCTCCCGCGTCTTCCACGCCGTTGCACCGGAGCTGGGCGCCGAGTTCGACCTGATGCGCGGCGAGCGCCTCCTCGACCTGGAGAGCAGGGCGGGCAAGGCACCCGGCGGCTACTGCGAGACGCTCCACTTCCGCGGCCGCCCCTACATCCACATGAACGCCGTGGGCCTGCTCGACGACGTGAACACCCTGCTCCACGAGTCGGGGCATTCCTTCCACGCCTTCGCCTCGCACCGCCAGCCGCTGCTCTGGCAGCGGCATGTCGGGGCGGAGTCGGCCGAGCTGGCGTCCATGTCGATGGAACTGCTGGCGGCGCCGTACCTTGCGGCGCCGGGCGGCATGGCGTCGGAGGCGGAACTTCGACTGGCGCGCATCGAGCACCTCGAGGAGGTGCTGATGACGCTGGCACACGTGGCGGCGGTGGACGCCTTTCAGCGCTGGATCTATACCAGCGGGCAGGGGGGCGATGCGGACGCCCGGGACCGGGCGTGGCTCCGGATCCGGGACCGCTTCCAGACCGGGGTGGACTGGTCGGGCCTCGACGACGACCGCGTCGCGCGGTGGTACCGTCAGTTGCACATCTTTCTCTATCCCTTCTACTACATCGAGTATGGGCTGGCACAGCTCGGCGCGCTGCAGATCTGGCGGCGGAGCCAGTCCGACCAGGCAGGGGCGGTTCGGGACTACCGGGAGGCGCTGGCGCTCGGCTGCACGGTGTCACTCCCTGCCATGTACGCCCGGGCGGGCGCCCGGTTCGGGGCGGACCGGGCGCTCATCGGGGAGCTGGTGGCCCTGGTCGAGGGGGAACTCGCCCGCCTGAGGGGGGCGTAGGGGCTGTTGCTTAATGGCGTCCGCGGGGCAAGATTCCCCGCGGTGCTGGAGCGGCCCGGACCTCCGGCCGTGGTGTGTCCCTACTGTGGAGTGGCCTGGATGGCGAAAGAAGAAGGCATCGAGATGGAAGGGGTGGTGACGGAAGTCCTGCCCGACCGGAACTACCGCGTGTTGCTGGAGAACGGCCACTCGATCCTGGCGTACGCCGCCGGCAAGATGAGCAAGTTCAAGATCCGGGTGCTGGAGGGAGACCGGGTCAGCGTCGTCCTCTCGCCCTACGACCTCACCCGGGGCCGGGTCACCTACCGCCACAAGTAACGCCGCCGCAGGGGGTTGGATGCGAAACGGGCCGCTCATTCGAGCGGCCCGTTCGCGTTACTCCAGCGGTGATGCCTCAGACCTTCACGACGTTCTCCGCCGCCGGACCCTTGGCGCCCTGCACGATGTCGAATTCGACCTTGTCGCCTTCGGCGAGGCTGCGGAAGCCTTCAGCCGAGATGGCGGTGTGGTGGACGAAGCAGTCCTTTTCGCCGCCTTCGGGGGTGATGAAGCCGAAGCCCTTCGCGTCGTTGAACCACTTCACGGTGCCGGTTGTGCGTGCCATGAGTCCAAACTCCAGTGTGGTGTGTGCATGCGCCCGGACGGGATGCCCCGGGCGGATTGCCGGTGTGGCCCGGACAATTTCCCGTCAATGCGCGGGCAAGTCAAGTGGAGTCGGGCGGCCCGCTCCCGCGCCACCAGCGCGCCGCTGCGCGGGCCCACTCACCGCTGCGTTCCCGCACCTTCCGTCCCATGGCACGCTGGAGGGCCTGCAGGAATTCGGCGGCGGACGGATAGCGCGCCTCCACCTCGTTGCGCAGGGCGCGCTGCAGCACGCTCTCGAGCGCCGGCGGCACGTCCGAGCGGCGGGCGTGCAGCGCCGGGAACCGGTCGGCGGTCTGCCGGGCGAGAATCTGCTCCGGCGTGCCGCCGGGGAACGGGGTCTCGCCCAGCAGGATGAAGTACGCCACGGCGGCCAGGCTGTAGAAATCACTGCGCTGGTCCACCCGCTCGCCGAGGAGCTGCTCAGGGCTGGCGAACTGCGGGGTGCCGCTCTGGCTGGTAGCGCCGCCGAACCGGCCCTCGCCGCGGAGCGCCAGCGCCAGGCCGAAGTCGGTAATCCGGAGGGTGCCGTCGGGCGCGAGCAGGAGGTTTTCCGGCTTGATGTCCCGGTGGACCAGCCCGGCGCCGTGGGCGTGCGCGAGGGCGAGCAGCGCCTGGTGCAGCATCTGCAGCACGAGGTCCAGCGGCAGCGGCCCTTCCCGCTCCACGAGCTGGGCCAGGTTCGGCCCCTTCACATATTCCATCGTGTACCACAGCAGCCCCGCCCGCCCCGCGATGTCGTAGATGTCCACGATGTTCGGGTGGTGCAGCCGCGCCGCGAGCTGCGCCTCGCGCCGGAAGCGCTCCACCACGGGGGGTTCTGCGGTGAGGTAGGGGTGCAGGACCTTCAGCGCCACTTCGCGCTCGAGGTGGAGGTCGCGCACGCGGTACACCCGGCCGAAGCCGCCCGCGCCAAGCGCCTCGAAGAGTTCGTAGTCGTCGCCGAGGGCGCGGCGGAGGCGCTTCTCCCAGTGCTCGGTGTCCTGGCTCGTCGCGATCTCGCCTGGGGACACGGCCGGGCTCTCGTAGGTGCCGGCGTCTGACGCGAAGTCCTCGAGCATCTCGGCCGGGGTGAGGTAGCGATCGTCGGGCGCCTCGCGCAGCGCACGCAGGAGGATCCGGTCGAGGGCCTTCGGGCAGGTGGGGCGGAGGAGTGACGGCCGCTCGATCTTGCGCGGATCCATCGGCGGTTCTCGACCGGTGATCGTGTAGTAGAGGATGGCGCCGGCGGTGAAGACGTCGCTCGCCGGGTCCCCGCGCGCGCCGTCGCGCACCTCGGGGGCCATGAACTCGAGGCCGGTCGGCACGTGGCCCGCCGGGATGCTGGCCAGGGTGTAGCTGCAGTAGCGCAGGTCGGTGACGGTGCCGCGCCCGGTCGGCCCGAGCAGCAGGGAGGCCGGGACGATCCGCCGGACCATGATGCCGCGGCTGTGGGCGTGGTCGAGCGCCGCGAGGATGTCGCGGGCCAGGCCGTGGACGGTCGGAATCGGCCGCGGGCTCCGCTGCACCGCGTCGAGCGCGCTCTCGCCGTCGATCCAGCTGCCGGCGCGGAAGGCGATGTCCCCGATCACGCCTGCGTCGTACACGTGCCGGATGGCTGGGTGGTCGAGCTGGCCGAGCGCTTCCGCCTCGCGGAGGAACCAGCCGCGCACGGAGCTGTCGGGGTAGAAATTGACGCGCAGGCTCACGCGCCGCTTCAGCGTCAGGTCGTAGGCGTTGAAGAGCACCCGTTCCCGGGAGGCGGCCACCATCTGCTCCAGGCGGTACCGGTGGCCCAGGATGGCCTGCGTGCGCTCGGCGTAGAGGCCGGGATCGGTCAGGGACATGGAGCGCGGCGGCGGGTCACCGGAAGGCCCGGCGGCGGTCGACGCGCACCGGGTGCGCCGTCGGTTCGGCGCTGCACCAGGTGCGGGAGAGGCCGGGCGACCGGTCGACGAAGAAGAGGGAGCACGGCTCGGCGCGGCAGCGCCTGACCCGGACCGTCGGGTCGGCGAGCGTCCTGGCGGCGCTTCCCGCAACCGCCTCGAGCGCGGTCGCCGCCCTCAGCGGGGCGAAGGCGAGTTGCCACGCTCCGCCCACGCGGGTGAGGTGATGGTGTCCCTGGGTGTGCGCGAGCAACCGGTTGATCTCGTGGATGGCGGAGGAGGGGGGCTGCCGCTCCTCCGCCAGCGCCGAGGCGACGGCCAGGAGACGGGCCCGGAAGTCGAGGACCTCCGCCCACGGCACCTCGTCCGCGTCCGACGCCAGCTTCTGCGCCTTGGTCCACCGATGATAGGCGGGGAGTTCCGGGAGCCGGTCGGGAGGGTCCGTCTCCCGGCCCCGAGCGGTGTTGATGAAATCGATCCACAGCGCGTCGCCGAGCAGGAGGAATTCGGGGTCGGACATGGTGGGCTCCCGGCGGCTCAGAATTCTCCGGCGACCTCGGCGCGGCCGCCGCCGGCCCGCTTGGCCTTGTACATCGCGGCGTCGGCGGCGGCCATCAGGCTGCTGACGGTGGTCCCGTGGCCGGGCGCGGCGGCGACGCCGATGCTGACGGCGACCGGCTGTCCCTGGCCGAGGTGCGTGAGCGCCTTGAGTCCGGCCTGCACGCGCCCCACAAGGACCATCGCCTCCCGGGGGGACGTCATCGGGAGCATGACGAGGAACTCGTCGCCCCCGAGGCGGCCGACGACGTCCGGTTGCCGGCACTGCTCCTTGAGGAGCCGCCCGACGCCGCGCAGGAGCTCGTCGCCCGCGGCGTGGCCGCCGCTGTCGTTGACCAGCTTGAAATTGTCGACGTCGAGCAGGATGATCGTGGTGTCGAGCTCGTGCCGCGTGGAGCGCGCCAGCTCGGCGCCCAGCCGCTCCTCGAGCGCGCGGCGGTTGAGCAGCGAGGTCAGTTCATCGGTGTTGGCCGCGGTCTGCAGCTGCTCGACGAGGTGGGCGTTCTTGAGCGCAATCGCCGCCGCGAAGGAGAGCGTGCCGGCAAGGTCCAGTTCCGCCGGACCGTACCGGTGCTCGTTGAGCCGTGGCCCGAGGAGGAGGACGGCCAGCCGCTCGCTGCCGGCGTCGAGCGGCACCACCAGTTCGGTCGTCGGCGGGGCCAGCGCCGCCACGGCGATTTCCCGCCCGCCCGTGGCGCCGGCGCCCGCCGGCAGGACGGTGTCGAGCAGGGCGCGGACGATCGGCCCCGGCCGGATGCGGTCGTCCAGCGAGCGGAAGATCCGCGGCTCGTAGGCGTCCCCGACCGGCCGGAGGAGGCAGGCCCACCAGGTGAAGAACACCTCCGCCATGAAGTCGAGGATCAGCTGCTCGGTTTCCGCGGAGGAGTGCACGGAACTGAGGAGGCGGGCCACCTGCCGGAGCGCGCGGAGCTGGAAGGTGGCGTCGTCGAGCGCCGCCTGCCGCTCCATGAGCACGCTGCGCAGTTCCGCGACCACCGAGAGGCCGTGCGCCAGCGGAAGCGCGACGCTCCGCAGGGCGTCGGCCACCTCGGCGCCCGCGGTGATGACGACCTCGGTCTCGCCGCTCCGGATCCGGGCGACCGCGACGGCGCTCGCGTCCATCTGGGCGGGGCCGACGCGCGGCGCGGCGCCGAGCGGCGTCGTGATGTCGAACCAGATGGCGGTGGAGTTGAACCGGCCGACGAGCGCGTCGCGGCAGCGCTCGAACAGCTCCGCGTCGTTGCGGGAGAGCCGGCAGGCCGCCGCGAAGGCGCTGGGGAGGTTGGCGATCGCGGCGGAGCTTACGGGTTGATCCATGGTCAATAATACCGGGAGAGCGGCCCCGCCGCCAACGCGGAGCGCCCCTCGAACGGTCAGCGTTCGAGCTGCAGGAGAACCGCGAGTTCGCGGGTCATCGCCTGAAGTTCCTCGAGCATCGCGCGGTTCCGCCATTCCCGGCGCGAGTCGAGGTGATCGC
>CAYUOK010000010.1:0-24550 GCA_964446395.1 uncultured Gemmatimonadaceae bacterium
GGCGCCCTCCAGCCCCCGTTGCTGGGCGGTGCAGTCGAGCGACCTGGCGCCGGTGATGGTGGCGCTGGGCGCGCGCATTGCCCTGGTAGGGCCCGACGGTGAGCGGACCATCCCCGCGGCGGCACTTTACCACGACGACGGAATGGCGTTCCTGACCAAGCGGCCGGAGGAGTTGCTGGTGCGGATCGAGGTGCCGGCGCTGGCCGGCGCTCGGGCGAGCTACCGGAAGCTGCGCCGCCGGGGCGCGTTCGACTTCCCAGTGCTCGGCGTGGCGGCGTGGGCCTCGTTCGACCGCAATGGAAAGGTCGCGGCGGCGCGGATCGTCCTCGGCGCGGTCGGCTCGCACCCGAAGCTGGTGGAGGACGCGGCGGCGGGGCTGGTGGGCGGGACGCTCGACGACGATCAGCTTGATCAGGCGGCGCGGCTGGCCTCCAAGCTCGCCAAGCCGCTCGACAATACGGACTTCACCATCGGGTGGCGGAAGGACATGGCGCCGGTGTTCGTGCGCAGGGCGCTGGAGGGCCTGCGGTCGGGCGGATAGCCTAGGTGCCGCTCTCGAGCGTCACAGTCAGTGTGTAGGTACCGCCGTCGAAGGTGCCCTTCAGTTGAGTGCCCTTTGCGTGCCATGTCGTATCGCGCAGAAAGGTGTCGGCGGCATGGGCAAGCGTCACGATGCCCGTTGTGGCGTCATAGGTGTAGGTGCCGTTGAGCGAGAGGATTTCCTCCTCACCTGACTCTGAATAGGCGGCCGGAACGGTCATGGTGCCTGTCGTCGCGCCCCCCGGTGTCAGCACGAGCGAAATGACGACACCCTCTGCCAGGAGGTCGGTGCTGCCACCGGCCTCGGTCAGGGTCACGACCGTGGCGGAGTAGGTCCCGTCGACGGTCGCGGGATACGAAGAACCCCCGCTGATGCCGGTCGTTGAGGAGCCGCCGTCGCCGCAGGCGGCGATGAGCGCCACGCAACTCAAGGCGATGAATAGACGGGAAAGCATGGGAAGTCGCATGTAGGTCTCCTCAGTCAGTCTAGTACATGAACCCGTAGCTCAGCCAGAGCGCCGAGCCCTGCGGACTCGTCACCACGGTGACCACCCCGCCCACTGAGCGGTTCGGCAACGAGAACCAGATCCCTCCGCCCGCCGACCCGTGCCAGACGTTGCCGTCGTCGGTCACGTTGAACACCCGCCCCAAGTCCGCGATGCCGACCACGCCCAGCTGCCACGGCACCACGAAGGGCAGGGTGGCGGCGCGAATCCGCAGTTCGCTGTTGAAGAACGCCGAGGCCTGTCCGGCGTAGCGGCCCGACTCGTATCCGCGGATCGTGGTGGACCCGCCGACGAACGCCGCCTCGTGGACCGGCACGTTCCCCATGGTCAGCCGGCCGGTGGCGCGGAGCGCGAGCGTGACGCGTGAAAGCTCCGGAGGCGTGACGTAGGTGGCCGCCGACACCTGCATGGTCCCGAACGGCTTGCCGTCCTCGAACACGACCGGGTAGAAGCTGCCGCCCGCCCGGATGTTCCAGCCGCTCCGGGTGAAGTTGGGCGTGTCCCGCGTGTCGTAGAACGCGGTGGCCGACACGCCGAGCTGGGCGAACTCGGGTACGCCGTAGGGGCGCGTCTCGGCGATATAGCCGTTGTACAGCGTGTCGGTGCGGACGTGCTTGTAGATCGGCCCGACGGCGAGGTTCGACTGCGGCGTCATCCGGTAGTTCCAGGCGGGATAGACGTAGAGCTGACGCTGCCGCGCCAGGTAGTAGTCCGCCGGCTGGGTGAAAGGCGTCGAGTTGCCGAACCCGAAGAAGTGCAGCACCACGATTTCCGACACGCCGGCGTCCAGGGTCGTGGCCTCCCGGGACCGCCACCGCCGGAACTCGCCGCTGATCTCGATCGCGTAGTTGTCCACCGCCGTGGCGTAGCCGGAGCGGATCCGCAGCCGCTTGTAGTAGGGCTCGTGTCCGATGCGATAGCTGGTGAGCGAGACGCCGCCACCAAGCAGGATGCCGACGTCCGAGTTCACGTCGAACCAGAAGACGGGCCGCGCATCCGTGCCATGAAGCGGAACGGGCGGTGGGCGCGTCAGATCGAGATCCTCCACTTCGGGCACCGGCAGCGTATCCTGCATGACGTCGAGCCGCATCCCTCCGCCGCGCGGGCCTCCGCCGTACACCTTGGTCCGCTGGCCGCTGCCGCGCCCTCCCGCCAGCGTCAGCCCCGGTTGCCACGCCACGTCCAGGATCGGACCCGCCCGGCCGGGGCCGACGAGGTCGATCCGGTCGTCGCCTCCGCCAAGGTAGAGCGCCACCGCGTCGGTTTCTCCCGGCGCGTAGACTCGGCGGAATCCATCCAGATACCCCAACGCGAGCGTCCCGTCCGGCTGCCGGGTCACGGTGACGGTGTCGGCGCCCGGCGTCCCGAAGAACGCCGCCTCCTGGTTGACCAGGCGATAGAGGCCGAAGGCTGCCTTGGGGAGGAGGTCGCGACGGGCGCGAAGACCGGCCGCGAGAAAGGCCGCGCCGCCCGCCAGGTATTCCGGCGGAAGTTGCGCCACGGCCGCAGCAATCACTGAATCGGTCAGCGCCGCCCGGAAGACCGTGGTGACCGAATCCCACACCGACCAGTCCAGGAGCGACAGCAGCTGCCGGTCGAGCGTGCGCTGGTAGGCCATGACGCCCAGCTGCTCCTGGTATCCCTCCCCGAAGTTCACGAACGCGGGGATGGTCCCCCGCGCCAGACCGGCGAGCACGCCGTCGTACTTGGCGAAGGCGCGTTCCCGGTCCCGCGGTGCCGGCGTCCACCGGCCGTCGGGGCCGGTGGGCGTCCAGCGCCACTGGTCGGGGGAATCATCCACGGTGCCGAGGTAGGTGTCGAGCAACCGCTCACGGAGGTAGGTGATGGCATCGAAGCTCCGGCCGCCGTCTGCTCGCAGGCTGTCGAGCACCTCGGCGGTGGTCCGTCCTGCCGTGCTCACCGACACGGCGTACCCGAGCTGGCCTGGTGCGGCCGGCGCAGACACTGTGTCCTCGACGCGGACGAGCCGCGATTCCGGGACGCGGACGCCGACCGCCTCCGCGAGCGCCGCCACGACCGGCGCCGCCCCCGGGTGCCGGGAGGCGTTGAGGTCCTGGATGAAGGTGGGGAGGAGGTTCTTCCGGATGGCGGGCGGCGTGACCGAGAGCAGGTCACGGTCGAGCGGCCGGTATTCCCAGAGCGTTCCGTCGGGTGCCCAGAACCAGGCGACGCCTGCACGCGGAGTGGAGTCACCGGCGCCTGCCTGAAGGCCGATCGTCAGGCCGGGCGCCGCCACCGGCGTGGCCCAGAGCGATCGATACCGGCTCCCGTAGAGCCAGCCCTTGAAGCCGCGGAACGGTGCGTTGAAGCGGTATTGGGCGCCGGCCGGCACGAGCGTATCGGCCGGCGCCTGGGCCCCGGCGAGTCGGGGCACCGACAAGAGCACGACCGCAGTGAGGAGGAGCCGGCACACTCGCCCGAGCCCGCGGGGCGGTGCGAGCGTCATTCCCGGGCGGTGCCCAGCTCGGACCAGGGCCCGCCGAGCGCCTTGTACAGGCGCACTCCACTGGACAGCTGCAGCGCCTGGGCGCGCGCAAGGCTCAGTTCGGCGTTGAAGAGGCTCCGCTGGGCGTCGAGCACCTCGAGGTAGCTCGCGAGCCCGTTCTCGTACCGGTGCTGGACCAGTGTCAGGGACTCGGTGAGCGACCCGACCTGCGCGGTCTGCGCCGCGAGTTGTTCGCGCGTCGTCCGGATGGCGACGAGTGCGTTCTCGACGTCCTGCAGGGCGAGAAGCACCACCTGCTCATACCGCGCCCGCGCCTGCTCGGCCTGAGCCTCGGCGACGTTCACCTCACCCTGCAGGCGGCCACCGGTGAACAGCGGCACCGTGATGCCTACGAAGAGCGCGTTGGTGTTGTTCTGGCTCTCGAAGAGGGTGGACAGGTCGTCGCTCACGTACCCGTACTGGCCGGTCAGGGTCACCTGCGGCAGACGACCGCCCCACGCGGCGCCGATGCGCGCCGTGGCGGCCCGGAGGTCCTCCTCAGCGGCCCGCACATCCGGCCTGCGGGCGAGCAGATCCGAGGGGAGGCCCTGCGGCACGTCGAAGTTCCCCACCTGCTCCGGCAGTGGCTGCCCGCGCGGCAGCCCCCTCGGCGGGAGTCCGACCAGGGTGCTGAGCGCGTTCTCCTCTTCGGAACGGAGCCGTGCGAGCACCGCCAGCTGGGCCTGGGTCTCCTGGGCCTGGGCGTCGAACTGCAGCACGTCGAGCTTGGATACCTGCCCTTCTTGGTACCGCCGGCGGGAAAGGTCCGCGGTGGCGCGCTGTGCGGCGAGCGTCCGCTCTGCCACCAGCATCTGCTGGTCGAGCTCGAGCAGTCCGAAGTAGCCCGTCGCCACCGCGGCCGCGAGGCTGAGCTCCGCACCGCGCAGGTCCTCGGTGCGCGCAAAGTACGCCGCCTTGCCGGCCTGGCTCGTGCGACGAACGCGGCCCCAGAGGTCCAGCTCCCAGGAGGCCTCCGCGGTCGCGTCGTAGAAGTCGCCCGTCACCGATGGGACGCTGATCTCCTTCGCCTTGGCCGTGCCGCCGGCCCCGAAGAGGTTGACCTGCGGGAAGAAGCCGCTTCGGTCGATTGCGTACCGGGCCTGGAACTCGCGAGTCACGGCGATGGTGGCCTGCAGGTCCTGGTTGTGCACGCGGGCGGTGTCCATGAGGGCCAGGAGCACGGTGTCGCCGAGCGTCTGGTCCCAGGTGGGCGCCACGGTGTCGGCCGGCGTGGGCGCAGGTGGCACCAGCGGTGCGATGGCGGCCGCGGTGTCCCGGACCAGCTGCAGCGTGTCGCTCCGGTAGGCGGCCGGCACCGGCGTCGGCGGCCGTTCGTAGCCGGGACCGACGGCGCAGGCGCCGAGCGCCAGGGTTGCGATGAGGGCAACGAGCGGTGTGCGCATCAGGCCTCCGCCCCCTTGGCCGTCTTCTTCTCGCCGGCGCCGGCGATCAGGTAGAAGAAGAGCGGGATGAAGAGCACGCCGATGGCGGTGGCGATGAGCATCCCCGCGAAGACGCCGGTGGCGAGCGAGTGCCGGCTCTGGGCGCCGGCGCCGCTCGCGAGGAGCATCGGCACGACGCCGAGGATGAAGGCGAAGGAGGTCATGAGGATCGGACGGAAACGGTCCTTGGCGGCCTCGAGCGCGGCTTCGCGCACCGACGCGCCGGCGACGCGGAGCGAGTTGGCGAATTCCACGATGAGGATCGCGTTCTTCGCGGCGAGGCCGATCACGGTGACCAGGCCGATCTGGAAGTAGAGGTCGTTCGGCACGCCGCGGAGCAGGATGCCGATCAGCGCCCCCACGACGCCGAAGGGGACGCCGAGAATGACGCCGAAGGGGATGGACCAGCTCTCGTACTGGGCGGCGAGGACCAGGAACACGAGGACGATGCCGAGGATGAAGACGGTGTTCCCCTGGCCCTGCGCCAGCTTCTCCTGGTAGGACTGCCCGCTGTAGGCGTAGGCGACGCCGCGATCGGCGAAGGGCTGCGCGGCCGCCTCCACCGCGGCCATCATCTGGCCGCTGCTCTTGCCGGCGCCGGGCTCCGCGGTGACGAGCGCCGAGGTGAAGCCGTTGAAGCGGCTCACCACGGACGGGCCGCCGATGAACTCGGTGGTGGTGAGGGCCGAGACGGGCACCATGGCGCCGCCGGGGGCGGGCACGTAGAGCTTGCCGATGTCCCCCGGCGTGACCCGGAACTGCGGCTGCGCCTCGGCCTGCACCCGGTAGGTGCGCCCGAAAAGGTTGAAGTCGTTGATGTACATCGCCGAGAGCATCGTCTGCAGGGTCTGGAACACGTCGGTCAGCGACACGCCGAGGCTCTTCACCTTCTCGCGGTCCACGGTGACGTACACCTGCGGCGTATTGACGCTGATGAGCGCCCGCGGCCTGGAGACGTCGGGGGACTCCCGCGCGGCGGCGACGTATTCCCCGACGACGCCGGCGAACTCCTTCACGCTGCCGCCCGAGCGGTCGAGCAGGTTCATCTCGAGGCCGGCGGTGGTGCCCATGCCGGAAATCTCCGGCAGGTTGAACGCGAACGCGGTGGCTTCGGGGACCTGGGAGAGGTCGCGATTGACGGCGGCGATGATGGCGTTGATGCCGGTCTCGTCGTCGGTGCGCTCCTCCCACGGCTCGAGCATCACGAACATCGTGGCCATGTTCGTCAGGTTGGCGTTCATGATGTAGTCGAACCCGACCAGCGCGATGACGTTCTTCACGCCGGGCTTCGCCGCCACGATCCGCTCGATCTTCGCCACCACGGAGTCCGCCCGCTGCCGGGACGCACCCGCCGGCAGGCTCACCCCGAGGGCGAAGTACCCCTTGTCCTCGGTGGGCACGAACCCGCCGGGTATCGTCTTGAAGAGCACCACGATCAGCGCCAGGATGACCCCAAACGCCGCGAGAAAGGTCTTTGGCCGTCCGATGACGCCGCTGACGCCGCCCACGTAGGTGGTGGTGAAGCGGTCGAAGACGTTGTTGAACGCGGTGAAGAACCGCCCCTTGGTGGGGTGCTCGTCTTTGATGAGCAGGGTGCAGAGCGCCGGGGTCAGCGTGAGCGCCACGATGCCCGAGAGGATGACCGACACCACGATCGTCACGGCGAACTGCATGAACATGGCGCCCGTGATGCCGCCCATGAACCCGACGGGAATGAACACCGCCGCCAGCACCAGCACGATGGCGATGAGGGCGCCGGAGACCTGCGTCATCGCCTTGTCGGTGGCCTCCACCACGCCCACGTGCTCGGTGGCCATGATCCGCTCGACGTTCTCGATGACGATGATCGCGTCGTCCACCACGATGCCGATGGCCAGCACCAGCCCGAAGAGGGTCAGGATGTTGATCGAGAAGCCGAGGAGCGCCATCCCGGCAAAGGTGCCGACGATGGACACCGGCACGGCCAGGAGCGGAATCAGGGTGGTGCGCCAGCTCTGCAGGAAGATGAACACGACGAGCGTGACCAGGAGCATCGCCTCGCCGAGGGTGTGGATCACCTCCTCGATGGAGGCGGTGATGAAGGGCGTCGTGTCGTACGACACGGTGTACGCGACGCCCGGCGGGAAGTTGGCGGCGAGCTCGTCCAGCCGGGTGAGGATCTTGTCCTTCACCTCGAGCGCGTTGGCGCCGGCCCGGAGGTACACGAGGAGGAGCGCGTTGGGCTCCCCGTTCAGGCGGCCGATCAGGTCATAGTTCCGGGCGCCGAGCGTGACGTTCGCCACCTCGGACATCCGGAGCACCGCGCCGTCCCGGCCGGTGCGGAGGATGATGTTGCCGAACTCCGCCTCGGTCTTGAGCCGGCCCTTGGTGGTCACCGGCAGCGTCAGGTCGGTGCCTGGCGGCGAGGGCTCGCGCCCCACGCGCCCGCCGGGGTTGGTCGTGTTCTGCTCGCGGACGGCGGCCTGGACGTCGGCCACCGTCAGGCCGAGTTGCGCCATCCGGTCCGGGTCGAGCTGGAGCAGCATCGAGAACTCGAGCTGTCCGAAGGTGTAGGCGTCGCCCACCCCCTTGATGCGCTTGACCTCGTCCTCGAGGTTGATCTTCGAGTAGTTGCTGAGGTATTCGGCGTCGTAGCGCGGGTCGTCGGAGGTCAGCGCGATCATCAGCAGGATGTCGGGCTGCGACTTCTTGACCGTGATGCCCTGGCGCCGGACTTCCTCGGGGAGCTGCGGCTCGGCCAGCTTGACCTGGTTCTGCACGTCCACCGCGGCCAGGTCCTGGTCGCGGCTGATGTCGAAGTAGATCGACAGGTTCATCGTGCCGTCGCTGCCGTTCGACGACTTGAAGTAGAGCAGGCCGTCCATGCTGGAGAGCTGCTGCTCGATCGGCGCGGCCACCGCCTCCGCCACGTCTTCCGCGGTGGCGCCGGGATAGACGGCCGTGACCTGGACGCTGGGCGGGGTGATCCGGGGGTAGAGGGTGATCGGGAGGGCCATGATGGACGCGATGCCCATCAGCAGGATCACGATCGAGATGACCGAGGCGAAGATCGGCCGGCGGATGAAGAGGTTCTTGGCGACGTAGGGCGCGCCGCCGCCTGCCGTCCCGCCTGCTGCGGGGGGGTGCTCGCTCATGGGGTCGCGCCGGCAGGGGCCGAGGCCGAGTCGGCCGCGGTCACGACGCGGACGGGCTGGCCCGCGATGACCCGCTGGGTGCCGTCCACGACGACCCGCTCACCGGGGTTGAGCCCGCTCTCGATGACCCAGCCGTCGCCTTCCCAGGTGGTGGCCGTCACCGTGCGCGCGCGTGCGGTATCGCCCTCGGTCACGACGTACACGAACGCGCCCGCCAGCCCCTGGAGCACCGCCCGTTGCGGCACAAGGATGGCGCCGCGCCGCGTGACCCCCAGGAGCCGCACGCGGACGAACTGCCCGGGCAGGAGCATGCGGTCGGGGTTGCGGAACTCGGCGCGGTACTGCTGCGTACCGGTGCGGGCGTCGAGCGAAAGGTCGGCGAAGTCCAGCTGGCCCTTGGCCGGAAGCGCGGTGCCGTCCGACAGCCGGACCTCCACCTGCAGCCGGCCACGGGGGAAGATCAGCTTCCCCTCATCGCGCTCCCGCCGCATGCGCAGCAATTCCCGGTCGGACGGGCTGAAGTAGACGTAGATCGGGTCGATCTGCTGGAGGTCGGTCAGGATGTCCGCCGGACCGGTGACCCTGGCGCCGAGCGGCAGCATGGCACGCCCCACGCGCCCCGGGATCTCGGCCCGGATGTTGGTGTCGTTGAAGTCCTTTTCGGCGCGGTCGGCGTTCGCCTGCGCCTCGGCGTAGCTGGCCTCGGCCTGCTGGACCTCCGTGGTGGCGTCGTCCACGTCCTTCTGCGACACCGCCCCCTCGGCGAGCAGCGGCGTGAGTCGTTTGAGTGTGCGCTGGGCGTTGTCGAGCCGCGCGCGGGCGTTCTCGGCCGCCGCCTTGGCGCTGCGATAGGTCGCTTCGTAGACGGTGGGGTCGAGCTGGAAGAGCAGTTCGCCCTTGTCGACGTCGCTGCCCTCGCGGTACGGCCTCGCCACGATCACGCCGTTGAGCTGCGAACGCACCTCGATGAACTTCGAGGCGGCACCCTGGCCGACGAGCTCGATGCTGGCAGGGATGTCGGCGGGGGCGGTGGTGACGATGGTGACGTTCGGCGGGGGGAGCTGCGCGGCTTCAGAGCCGCCGCAGGCGGCGGCGAACGCCACCCCGAACAAGGCGATGGACCCGGTGAGGGGCTTCGGGAATGGCACGCGAACATCCTCGCTTGGAATGCGATCCGCTCTCCAGGGGAGGCGGTTACGTTTCGAAGGCCCAATGGCGCTCCGGCAAGGTGGGGAAAGTGCCTCGCCAGCCGAGTGCCGTCAAGCACGATTCGGGAGTACACGTCACGACATGATCGGGGCACTGCTGACTATCGCTTCAACGCTCTGGACTGCCGCACCCGGCTGGACCGTGGTCGGCGCCGGCGTGTCCTGTCGCGATACCGGCCGGACGGGCGTGTACGGGACGTTCATCGCCTACGGGGGGTGGGGGGTCAAGGAACAGTGGGCCCGCGCCTGGGTGGACGAAATCTACCGGACCGCGCTCTCGCGGCGGGGCATCCGGTATCTCTGCGCCGTGCGTGGGCCGGCGGAGGTGGACTACGCCGGCCGGGAGATCGGCAACGCCGCGCTGGCGAATCACCTGCTGACCCGGCGGCGCGGCCTCGTCATCATCGCCGCGCACTCCAGCGGCAGCTTCGTGGCCCACGAGCTGTTCGCGGAACTCTCGGCGATGGAATCGAGGGGCGCGGCGCTGCTTCGGCGGACGGTGTACTACGACCTGGATGGCGGGGAGTCCGGGTTGACGCCGGAGATCGTGGCCCATCTGCGGCGGGCGTACTTCGTCTACGCGGAGGACAGTACCACCGGCACCCTCTCGGCCAACGCCGCCACGATGAGGTCGCTCGGGGAGCGATACGCCTCGGCCGGCGGTGTGCTGGAGGTGAACGCCGCACGATCGGGGTGCGCGGCCGGCGCCAAGTGGTGCCTGCACGACGCCCTGGTGACGGAGCGCCCGCACAATCCGGAGACGTTCGACCTCGAGAAGGACTACCAGGGCTTCCTGCCCGACCGGCCGGCGGCGGTGGCGTACCTGGCCGCGCCGTGGAATCCTCCCACCGCACCACCCCGGCAGCCGCCCGCTCCGCCCAAGCCCTCCTGACTCGGCGGCCGGGCCGACCTACCGCGTGGTCGGCGCCGCCCCTTCCAACTGCGCCAGGAACTGCTGGATCTCCTGGTTGCCTGGATCCAGTTCAGCCAGCCTCCGAGCCGCCCCGAGCGCGACCTCGCGCTGCCCGGCGGCCGCGGCGATGGACGCCAGACCATACAGGAGCTCCCGGTCGTCCGGCGCCGAGGCCAGCGCCTTCCGCAGTGTCGTCACCGACAGGGCGGCCTGGCCGCCGTCGAACAGTGCCACCCCGTACACATAGGCATAGTGGGTGTTGCCGGACTCCGCCGCCGCCTTCAGCAGCGCGAGCGCGTCGGCCTTTCTACCCTGTCGAATCAGCGCCAGTCCGAGCTGGTACTGCAGGTCGGTACTGGTGGGGACACGATCGAGACCGAGGCGCAGCACCGAATCCGCCGAGGCCTCGCGTCCGGAGGTTCGGTAGAGCTCCGCGAGCTGCATGTACGCCGCGACGAACTGCGGCTGCAGTCGGACCGCCCGGGCGAACTCCCCCTCCGCAGCGGCCACCTGGCCCATGCGCGCGTCGAGGTTGCCCAGGTTGACCCACGACTCCGGACGGTCGGCGTTGAACAGCTGCGACGCGCGATACTCCACGAGAACCCGCGCGAACGCGTTGCGCTGCTTGTCCGTCCACCCCGAGTCGGACAGCCCCGCCACCGCGGGCAGCGCGGCGAGCCGCACCGTCCGGACGGAGTCCAGCAGGAGGGGCAGGGCGAGCGGCGCGCGCATCGCCGGGTCGAGCATCTCGATCTGCTCGGCGGCCGCGCGGCGGATGAGCGGGTCCCGGTCGCCGACCGCCACCTGGATGGCGCTCACGGTGTAGCGGGCCGGGTTCTGCGGCATCAGCGTGAGTGCAGTGGCGCGGGTGATGCCGGGACGGGCGGTGTCGCGAGAGATGGCCACGAGCGCGTCCCCGGCGCCCGGCGTTCGCGCCCACGCCCCGGCGATGGCCACCGCGGCGGGCATCGGATCGGCCGCAGGCGTCCCGTACCACTGCTCTGCGGCGGCCGCCGACCACGCCGCCGGCTTGTCGGCATGGCAGCCGGAACAGGCGTCTGGCGTGCCGGTCATAGTAGTGAGATCGGGACGCGGGACCTTCATGCCGTGGTCGCGGCGGGCGTCCACGCCCATGTAGTTCCGGGCGGGCATGTGGCAGTCCACGCACATCCCACCCTTCGTGTCGGCGGCGTGGTGGGTGTGCGCCGTCGTGTCGTACCGGGTGCGGAGATGGCAGGTGGCGCAGACGGCGTTCCCCGCGAGCCGGGTCGTGCTGCGGTGGGCGTCGTGGCAGTCGCTGCAGGTCACCCCGGCGCGATACATCCTGCTCTGGACGAAGGATCCGTATTCGTAGACCTCGTCGTGCTGCTGCCCGTCGGCGAAATAGAGCCCCTCGTCGAGCAGCGCCACCCGCTGGGTCTGCGCCAGGAGCTGCCCTGCGCCGGAGTCGGGCCACACCTGGCCCCGCCGCGCATGGCAGAGCCCGCACGATTCCACTTCCATCCGGCTCGACCGCGGCACGCTTCGGTGTGCGATGCCGGTGGCGGTGTCCATCATCCAGCTGGCCGATGAGGAGTCGCGGAACGAGACGGTGAGTCCGGTGCTGCCGGTCCAGGAGCCGGCCGCGTCCTTCCGCCGTTCCGCGAGGGTCACGTGCGCGCTGCCCGGCCCGTGGCAGGCTTCGCAGGAGACGTCGATCTCGGACCAGGTCGTGGCGTAACTGTCCGCCGCCTCGACGTACCCCTTCTGCAGGTTGGTCGAGTGGCACTGGGCGCACATGAAGTTCCAGTTCTGCAGCATGCCCGTCCAGTGGAGCACGTCGCGGTGGTCCACCTTGTCGTCCGGATAGAGATGGTACCAGCGCTGCCCTCCCTCGGACCGGGCGCGAGTGTCCCAGGCGATGCCCAGCGCCTGGTAACGCCCGCGAGGAAACGCGATCAGGTATTGCTGGAGCGGGTAGACCCCGAAGGTGTAGCTGACAGGATATTCGGTGAGCGTCCCGTCCGGGCCGTCGGTGGCCACCCAGAAGCGGCCGTCCCGGCGGAAGAACCGCGAGGTGACGCCGTTGTAGGAATACGACGCGTCGTTGAAGTCGCCGAGGACGGTGTTCGAGTCCGCCACCTCCATCGCCGCGGCGTGATGTGACCCCTGCCACAGCGAGTCCTCGGCGGCGTGGCAGGAAGCACATGCCGCCCGGCCGACGTACTCGGCCTTTGGCGCGGCCTTCGGCGCACAGGCGCCGAGGGCCAGGATGCCAATCGCCCCGGCAATGGCCAGGAGGCCACGCCGGGGCGATTCGTATGCGGTGGTCAGGGTCACTTCACCGGCACGAGCGGGATGGACGAAGCCATCGCGGCCTGGACGATCAAGTCGAGGCGGTTCTCGATCTGGAAGAAGCGGAGCGTGCCACGCGCGCCGAGCACCGGCTCGAACTTCTTGGCCCAGGTGCCCTTTAGCTTCGCATAGTCCTGGTCGAGCTTGGTCCATGACGCAAGGAACGTCGAGATCTCCTTGTCGGTGACGGAGTCGGCGGCCGTCGGGGAGACCAGCAGCGACTGCCGCTGGTCATTGATCTTCTTGACCTCGGCGCGATACTGCGTGTAAAGCGGCCAGAACGCGGTGGCCTGGGTCTCGGTCAGTGGCAGGTTCTGCGCCACGATGCCCTGGCGGTCGGTCTCGATCTGCTGGCGGGTGACGGCGATATCGGTAGCCTGCGCGGACGCCACGGCGGGGACGGCGAGGAGCGCGGCGAGGGCAAGCACGGTGGTCGAGCAACGCATGGGTCGGTCTCCTAGGGGGTGGTCATCGGAAGAGCTTCAATAATAGTCCGGCCCACGGCCGGGAAACAACGTGCCGCTCAATCCCGAGCGGCGCGCCGGCGGGCGATCTCGGCCGCCACCCGCGCCTCCAGCATCTGGATGGCGATCGTGTTCCGCCCTCCCTCCGGCACGATGATGTCGGCGTAGCGCTTGGAGGGCTCGACGAACTCGAGGTGCATCGGCCGGACCGTCCCGAGGTACTGCGCGACGATCGACTCCACGGACCGGCCCCGCTCCGTCACGTCCCGCTGCATCCGGCGGATGAACCGGAGGTCGTCCGCCACGTCCACGAAGATCTTCACGTCGAACAGCCGCCGGAGCCGCGCGTCGGCGAAGATCAGGATGCCGTCCACGAGGATGACGTCCCGCGGCTCCACGCGAACCGTCGTCTCGGCGCGGGTGTGCCGCGCGAAGTCGTAGGTGGGCTTCTCGATGGCCTGCCCGGCAGCCAGCGCCTCCAGGTGCGCCACCATCAGGTCGGTGTCGATCGCGTCGGGGTGGTCGAAGTTGGTCCGGACCCGCTCCTCGAACGGGAGGTGCCCGAGGTCGCTGTAGTAGGCATCCTGGTCGAGGAAGACGGCGTCGACGCCCAGCCGCGCGTGGATGGCGGTGGTCACCGTGGTCTTGCCCGATCCCGAGCCGCCGGCCACGCCGATGATCAGGGGTCGCATCAATGCGCCTCGCCGTCCGGGGATTGCGCGGAGGCCGCCTGCACCGACAGGGGGCCGTCCACCGGCAGGATGAACCAGAAGGTGCTGCCGCGGCCGTAGATCGACTCGGCGCCGATGGTCCCGCCGTGCAGCTCGACGAACCGCTTGCTCAGCGCCAGGCCGAGGCCGGTGCCCTGTTGCTGCCGGCTCGCCGAGCTGTCCACCTGGCTGAACTCCTGGAAGAGCTTGGCGGTGTCCTCGGGCCGGAAGCCGATGCCGGTGTCGCTGACGGAGATCCAGATGGCGTCCCGCGACAGGAGGCGCGCGCCGTCGCCATCCGGGCCGGACGGGATCGGGAGCGGCGCCCGCGTGCGCACGACGGCGAGGCGGACCTTTCCCCCTTCCGGCGTGAACTTGGAAGCGTTCGAGAGCAGGTTGATGAGCACCTGCTTGATGCGAAGGCCATCGACCACGGCCACCAGGCCTCCCGTGTCCACCTCGACGCTGCATTCCTGCCGGCGGACGGTCCGGAGGCTCGCGGTGTCCGCCACCGCCTCGGTCACGGCCTCCTGCAAGTCGGTGGGCGCGAGCTGGAGCGTCATGGCGCCGGCCTCGATCTTCGAGAGGTCGAGGACGCTGTTGATCAGGTCGAGGAGGTGGCGGCCGTTCCGCAGCACGGCCTCCAGGAACTCGCGCTGCTCGGGATTGACCGGTCCGACCGCCTCGGTCAGCAGCAGGTCGGAGAACCCGTTGATGGCGTTGAGCGGCGTGCGGAGTTCGTGGGACATGTTGGCCAGGAACTGGCTCTTGAGCAGCGTCGCGCGCACCAGCTCGCGGTTCTTCAGCGCGAGGGCGTGCTCGTTCCGGCGGCTCTCCTCGAGCACGTTGGTGCGGTCGATGGCCACCACCACCTGGTCGCCGAGGGTCTGGAGCAACTGCAGCGCGTCGTCGTCGTACTGGCGGCCGTCGCGGCGGTTGTGCACGCTCATCGTCCCGACGACCATGCCGGCCGAGCGGAGCGGCACCAGGGCGGCGGTCCGGAGCGAGGCCGGCGTGCCCTCCGGCCGGAAGCTCCGCGGGTCGGCGTCCATGTTCTCGCTGATGAGGGACTGGTCGTTCAGCACGACCCAGCCGGAGAGCGAGTGGTCCACCGGCAGCAGCTCTCCGATGACGGGAGCCAGGGGGCCACTCCCGGCGGCGATCCGGAGGAACCGTCCCTCCTCGACCACGAGGGCCACGAGGGCGGCCTCGCTCTCGAGCAGGTCGGCCGCGGCCTGGGTCACCTCGGTCAGGATGCTCTCGAGGCTCCGGCCGGCCAGCAGGCTGGCGGCGAGGCGCCGCAGCCGCTCGAGCTCACGGTTTCGTGCCGACGAGGCGGCCAGGGCGTGGCGGAGCGAGCGGGCTTGGCGACGGGCGAGCGACTGGCCGCGGCGGTAGCCGGCCCAGGCGAGGGCGGTCGTGAGGACGGCCAGGAAGAGGCCGGCGAGACTCTGGCGCCAGAGCAGGTAGATGCCGGCCCAGCCGCTCAGGACGGCGAGGACGGTGAGCGCGCCCGGGGAGAGGAGTCGCTGGACTGTGCTCGTGGCGGGGGCGGGCATGGAGGGAAAGATATAAGGACTGGGGACTGGGGACTGGGGACTGAGGCCGCGGCTACTCCCAGAGAACCTCGTGGAACTCCGTCGCGCCAGTGCGGAGCATTTCCCGGAGGTAGGGGCGGCAGAGCCCGCACTGGTCGCCGCAGCCGGTCTCCCGCATGACGTCCTCGAGCGTCCAGCCGCGCTCGCGGGCGAGCGGGGCCAGCGTGGCGAAGGGCATGCGCTGGCAGACGCAGCGGGTGATGGTGACGGGACGCATCCCGTGAAACGTAACCGGGGAAAAGGACTGAGGACTGGGGACTGGGGGGTGATTCAGGCATGCGGTCGCTGAGCAGCGACGGACTTCCGCATCTTTCCAAGCATGCGGCCGATCGCCTCGGCATGTCTGAGCAAAGTGACGAACTCTTCCCGGCTCACGTGACCGGCATCCAGTGCCACGTACAGCCCGGATCGCACTTCCGCGCACGATGCCTTTCCGACAGACAGGAATTGGTGGAATTCCTTTCGTCCGCCCCGCTCAAAGCCCTCGGCAATGTTCGCCATGACCGACACTGCGGCCCGCCGAAGCTGATCTCGCAGGCCGAAGTCCCGGGCGAACGATCCCCGGGCCGATGCCTGGTAGATCCGCTTGGTGAGTTCTCTCGCCCGTTGCCAGACAATCAGATCTTCAAATCGCCTGATCTTGACCCGCAGGGCGCCGCCGACAATCATCGCTCAGTCCTCAGTCCTCAGTCCTCAGTCCTCAGTCCTCAGTCCTCAGTCCTCAGTCTCGCACTCCTTCACCTCGCCTTCATCATCCCTTTCGACTGCCGAATGTCCATTTGACAACGCCCCTTCCGCACCGCACTATCCCCGTACCCTGATTCAAGGAGGTGCAGGCCATGCGTGTCTATGGCTCGGACGCGATCCGTAACGTGGCGTTTGTCGGGCACGGCGGGAGCGGCAAGACGACCCTGGTGGATGCCCTCGCCTTCGTGTCGGGCGCCAGCCGGCGCCACGGCAACATCAAGGACGGCACGACCCTCACCGATTACACCCCAGACGAAATCGCCCGCCAGCACTCGATCAGCCTCGGGCTGGCCCACGCCGAGTGGATGGACACCAAGCTCAACCTGCTCGACGCCCCCGGCTACCTCGACTTCTTCGGCGAGGCGGTGACGGCGCTGCACGCGGCCGACGCGGCGGTGGTGGTGGTGAGCGGCGTGAGCGGCGTGGAGGTCGGCACCGAGAAGGTGTGGGAAGTGTGCGACCACCTCCACCTGCCGCGGCTGATTTTCGTCGGACAGATGGACAAGGAGAACGCCGACTTCGAGGGCGTCTTCGACGACGTGAAGGCGCACCTCTCCCCCAAGGTGCTGCCGGTGGAAGTGCCGATCGGCGAGGGTCCGCAGTTCCGCGGGATCGTGAACCTCTTCTCCGACAAGGCCCACCTCTACAAGGCGGGCACCAAGTCCGGCGAATACGACGAGGTGGACGTCCCGGCGGAGTACAAGGCGCAGGTCGCGAAGTACGCCGAGCTGCTGGTCGAGACGGTGGCGGCGACGGACGACGCGCTGATCGAGCGGTACCTGGGCGGCGAGGAGATCCCGCGCGCCGAGGTGATCGCGGCACTCAAGAAGGCGGTGGCGGCCGGCGCGATCGTGCCGCTCTTCGTGGGCAGCGCGACGCTCACCTACGGCATGCGCGCGCTCCTGACGAAGATGGTGGAACTCCTCCCCTCGCCCGCCGAGGTGCCGGCGCCCGTGTCGGCGCCGCTGCTCGGGCGCGTGTTCAAGACAACCTCCGAGCCTCACGTCGGCGACGTGACCCTCTTCCGGCTCTACTCGGGCACCCTGAAGAACGGGGCGGAGGTGTGGAACGCGGAACACGAGGTGGCGGAGAAGCTCAACCACCTGTCGGTCCAGCAGGGACGGGAGCGGATGGAGGTCGGCGTGCTGAACCCCGGCGACATCGGCTCGGTGGCCAAGCTTCGCGACACCCACACCGGCGACACCTTCTGCCTGCGCGACGCGCCGGTGCGGCTCGCGCCGATCCCGTTTCCCGAGGCGGTGGCGTCGGCCGCGGTGGTGGTCAAGCAGCGCGGCGAGGAGGACAAGCTCGCCGCCGGCCTTCACAAGCTGCACGAGGAGGACCCCACCTTCCACTTCGAGTACAACTCGGAACTCCGCCAGACGCTGATCCACGGGATGGGCGAGCGGCACTTCGAGATCCTGCTCGGCCGCCTGACGCAGAAGTACGGCGTGCACGCCGACCTGGCTCGGCCGCGGATCGCCTATCGCGAGACCTTCAAGGGCAAGGCGGAGGGGCAGGGGAAGCACAAGAAGCAGAGCGGCGGTCGCGGGCAGTACGGCGACTGCTGGATCCGCATCGCGCCGCGGCCGCGCGGCGCGGGCTACGAGTTCGTGGACAAGATCGTCGGCGGCGTCATCCCCAACAAGTACATCCCCGCGGTGGACCGGGGCATCCAGGAATCGGCGGAGCGGGGCGTGGTGGCGGGTTACCCGGTGGTGGACTTCCAGGTGGAATGCTTCGACGGGTCGTACCACGACGTGGACTCGAACGAGATGTCGTTCAAGATGGCCGGCATCCTGGCGTTCCGGAACGTGGCGCCGAAGGCGCGCCCCGTGCTGCTCGAGCCGCTGGCCGACCTGGAGGTCTGGACGCCGGAGGACGTGCTCGGCGACGTGATGGGCGACCTCAGCGCGCGCCGCGGGCAGATCCTGGGCACCGAGGCGGACGGCCGGCTGACCAAGGTCCGCGCAGTGGTGCCGGAGTCCGAACTCTACCGCTACTCAACCACTCTCTACTCGATCACCCACGGGCGGGGCACGTACCGTCACGGGTTCCATGGGTATGTGGAGGCGCCGCCTGACGTGGCGGCACGGGTGGCCGAGGAGCACAAGGAAGAGCAGGGGCACTGACCTGCCGAAACGAACGGGGCGCCGATCAGGCGCCCCAGTCGTTTCGGAACCGCTCGAGCAGCCCCTCCGCCCCCAGTCGCGTCAGCCCCGCCACCGCCTCCCCTCGCCAGCGCTCGGCTTCCTCGTCCCGTCCGAGCCGCCGCGCCGCGCGCGCAGCCACCGTGGCGCACTCCGCCTCGAGGAGGGCGCTGCCGAGGTTGCGGGCCTCTTCCCTGGCGACCAGGGCGTTCCGGAGCGCCGCGTCGGCGTTCCCCCGGCCGAATTCCAGCAGCGCACGGAGCCGTGCCGCCTCGACCACGCCAATCGGGTCGTCCCCCTCCGCGGCAAGGGCCGCGGCCCGCTCGATCTCGCGCTCGGCGAGCGGCCAGGCCTTGAGCTCTAGGTGCAGCTCGGCCAGCCCCACCAGCGCCAGCCCCCGCAGTGCGGCGTCCGCCAGCTGGTCGGCGTGGCGCACCGCCTGTTCCGCGGCGCGTTCCGCCTCGGTCCACTGCTGGAGTTGCCGGAAGGCGATCCCGAGATTGTGCGTCGTTTCCGCCATCCCGCGCCGATCACCCAGCCGCTGGTAGGAGAGGAGTGCCGTGCGGTACAGGCTGAGCGCGAGCTCGGGGCGACCCGTCAGGTGGGCGACCGACGCCAGGTTGTTGGAGGCGCGGGCCGTCATCAGGCTGTCGTCGAGGCCATGGGCCAGCTCGAGCGCGGTGCCGAAGTACCGCTCGGCCTCGCCGACCTGCCCGGTCTCGAACGCGACCGCCCCGAGCAGGTTCTCCGCGCGCATCCGACCGTCCGCATCCCCCCGCGCGCGGAAGCGCGCTTCCGCCGCGGCCGCGAGCGCGGCGGCGCCGGGCAGGTTGCCCTGGCGCATCGCGGCGGTGGCGTCGCGGAGGACGGTGCCGGGGTCGGCGGCGGGAGGCGTGGTCATCGAGTCGTCAGTAGGCGATCGCGTACCGGGTGAAGCCGAGGACGTCGGCCTCGATCTCGTCCAGGTCCTCGAGCTTCACGGCGCCGAGCTTCACGAAGTCCTGTCCGGCCTGTTCCTGGCGCCAGAGGTCGATGACCTGCTCGATCGCGTCGTCGTCCACGTCCACGTCGCCGTCGTCGTCGAGGTCGCCGCCGGTTTCTGCGTACTCGATCTTGAGTTGGGCCGGCAGCGATGGGTTGAAGGTCAGCCCGCTCGGCTCGAATTCGAAATAGATCTGCGCCGGATCCACCACCCGCACGGTGATGAGCACCGAGTCGCCGACCTGGAACAGGCTGCCGTCCGGACGCGCCAGGAGGCTTCCCGCATCCACGCGGAACCGAAGATACTCCTCGCCAGAATCGCCCACGGCGTCCTCGAAGTAGATCCGGAGCTCGCGGTCTTCCCCCTTCTTGGCGTAGAACGAATCCACCGGGTTGTAGATCGGCGGGCTGCCGGCGGGGAGGCGGATGATGGTGAGCTCGCCCGGCGGCTTCACGCCACCGTTGTCCGGTCCGCTGGATTCGCTGCAGGCCGCCATCCCGGCGGCGAGGGCGAGCGTGAGCACGGTGGTACGGCGCATGGGAATCCCTTTCAGAATCTCGAATCGCATCAGTCGTCCTGCTGGTCGAGCACCCGCTGCAGCCTCGGGCGCGAAATGCCGAGGCGGCGTGCCGCGGCGCTCTTGTTGCCGTCGCAGGCAGCGAGCATGGCCTGCACCGCGGCCATGGTGATCGTCGCCAGGTCCGCCGGGAACGGCAGCGTGCCACTCGTGGCGGACTCCTCCGGCGCCGGCGCCGGGGCGACGTCGAGCGCGGCGGCCTGCAGCGTCCCGGGCGCCGAGAGCACAAGGGCCCGTTCCATCGCGTTGCGCAGCTCCCGCACGTTGCCCGGCCAGCGGTGCGCCCGGAGCGCCGCGCCGAATGCCGGCTCGGCGGTCGGCGCCGGCAGTCCGTACCGGCTCGCGAGCTGGCTGGCGAAGGTCTCGGCCAGGAGCTCGAGGTCCGCGCCGCGCTCCCGAAGCGGCGGCAGGACGAGCCGCACCACGTTCAGCCGGTAGTACAGGTCCTCACGGAACGCCTTCTCCCGCACCGCGCTGGCCAGATCGAGATGGGTGGCGGCCAGGAGCCGGATGTCCACCTTCTTCGTCGTGGTGCCGCCGACCCGCCGGATCTCGCGGCTTTCCAGCGCCCGGAGCAGCTTGGCCTGCAGCTCCAGCGGCAGGTGCCCGATCTCGTCGAGGAAGAGCGTCCCGCCGTGCGCCTGCTCGAACAGTCCCGGCTTGGCGGCCACCGCTCCGGTGAAGGCGCCGCGCTCGTGCCCGAAGAGCTCGCTCTCGAGCAGGTTGGCGGGAATCGCCGCGCAGTTCACCTCGACGAACGGCTGGGCCGCCCGGGGGCTCGCGTAGTGGATGGCGCGGGCCAGGAGCTCCTTGCCGGTGCCGGTCTCTCCGCCGAGGAGCACCGTCACGTCGCGGTGGCCGGCTACCCGCTTCGCCTGGTCGAGCACCGCGGTGAGTTGCGGGCTCCGTCCGATGATGGCCGAGAACCCTGCATCGGCGCTTTCCGCGGCGGCGAAGTCTGCCGCGTCCACCCGGGCGAGCGCGGCGCGGATGTCACGCTCCAGCGACCGCCGCACCACATCGATGTCTTCAGGCAGGACGAAGTAGTCCTTCGCCCCGGCCCTGACGGCGGCGGCGGCGAGCCGGTGATCTGCCGCCGCGCCGATGAAGTACCAGGGGGTCCCGTCCAGCACCGGCAGCTGCGCCAGCGCCTCCCCCTCCCGTCCTCCCGCCAGGACCATCACCGCCGCCGCCGGCTCGGACGGGGCTCCGCCCCCGGAGGGCCGCACGACCAGCCGGCCCCCCACCTCGGTCACCAGGTCGGTGAGCGCTCCCTGGAAGCTGTCGGAGATCACGACCGCTTCCACCTTCGGGATGCGCTCAGCCATGCGGAATGCGTGTCAGGTCAGTCCTCGCTGTGGTCGTCGTCGCCGTCGTGGTCCTCGTCCTCGAACGACTGGAACGAGTTCTCGATGTTGTTCTTGACCGTGCCCTCGTTCGGGCCGCCCTTGTTCGCGCTGGACGGATCGATGAGCATCGCGGCGTTGTCGCGGAACCAGGTCCCGATGTCGATGAAGAGCGTGAAGTCGGCGGTGCCCACGTCGGTCACGACGAGCGGCGGCACCAGGTCCTGCTCCTGCTCGGCATCCAGGTCGCTCTCAAAGGTAAACGCCGCCCCGTTCCAGGTGCCGGTCACGCGGATGCTGACGCCGTCGAAGTCGGGGTGCGCGGCCAGGAAGGCGGCGTTCGAGTCGTCGTCCTCCGGCTTGTGGATCTTGAACTCGAATTCGTCATACGTGCCGGGCATGACGTCCACCGTCACCACGGAGGTGGCGCCGGCCGACAGGGGAAGGTCGAGGAGATACGGTCCCGACTCGAGCTCCTCGCAGTTGTCGTCGGAGGCGGTGCTGTCGCACTGCGACGGATATTCCGACCGCTTGAGCTCGATTTCCTTCACCACCATCTGGACCTGGGTGATGACCAGCGTGTTGGTGCCGTCGTTGTACTCCACCGGCCCGCCGCTCGCCTGCACGCCCACGGGGGCGATGCCGGCGGCGCGGGTGGCCACGGCCAGGGAAACCTGCGAGCCCTGATCGGCGGGGCCGGACGAGGAATCACAGGCGCCGAGGGTGGCGGCCAGCGTCAGCGCGCCGGCGAGTCGAAGGGTGCGAGACATGATAGAACCTCCAAGGAGACGAGTTGATGGGTAGCTGCTCGCCCCCTCAAGTGGCAACCGGGGTGCCATCGTTGGATGACTTCGTAAGTCGCTGCTATATAACATGTTAAAGCCGTTTGACACGCCGTGATGCAGCCCTGGGGCGCATCGGGAGAATACCGGGCGTAACGTTTCGATGCAACAGCGTGCGCCGCCGCCTACTGTCCCCGCGACGTGGGTCGCCACCCTTTCGTCCTTATATTCAACACTTCCCCTCACAGGATCCCGCCATGTCCAGCGCCACGCGGCCCCTCCATCGGTCCACCAAGAACCGGATGATCGCCGGCGTGCTTGGCGGGCTCGCCGAGTATTTCGACCTCGACCCGACGCTGGTGCGCGCGGGATATGTCGTGGCGTCGATCATCTCCGTCGCATTCCCGGGCATCCTCGTATACATCGTCCTCTGGATGGTCATCCCCGAAGGAACGAGCGCGGCGTGACTTTCCCGACGAAGTGCGGCGCGGTCCTTGTCGTCGCGGCGGCGCTCTCGTCCTGCGCGCGCGAACCGGCGACGCCGTGCGACGAGTGCGGCACGATCGTCATCGCGGCCGCCGGCGAGCCATCGTCGCTCTTCCCGCCGCTCGTCTACGAGACGGTCGGGCGCGACATCACCGACCGGATCTACGAGCGGCTGGCCGACCTGGCCCCGGGCGCCGCTCCAATCGACCCCGCGGGATATCGTCCGGCGCTCGCGGACCGGTGGGAGCGGGTGGACAGCCTCACGCTCCGCTTCCACCTGCGGCCGGGGGCAACGTGGCAGGACGGGGTGCCGGTCACGGCACACGACGTGGCCTTTTCCTTCTCGGTGTATGCCGACCCCGCGCTCGAGACCGAGGCGGCACCCGCCCTCGCCGGCCAGGTGACCGTCGAGGCGGAGGACTCCGCCACGGTCCTCCTCCGGTTTGCGCGCGCCTATCCCGAACAGTGGTACGACGCCACCTGGCATGTGCGCGTCCTCCCGGCGCATGTCTGGGAGGCGATTCCGCGCGACGCGTGGGCCGGGGACACCGCGCTCGCCCACGTGGTGGGGAGTGGGCCATACCGCGTGGCCGCCTGGGTGCCCGGCGAGTCGCTCCGGCTCGAGGCCAACCCCGGCGCCGACACGAAGGTCGGTCGCCTGGTCTGGCGCTTTGTCCCTGATCCGGATGCCGCCATCAACATGCTGCTGGCTGGCGAGGCGGACCTGGTCGAACATCTCGGGCCGCCCTCCCGCGTCGCGCGGGTGGAGCCGGACACCAACGTCGCTCTCATCCGGTATCCCTCCGCGGCGTACGGCTTCCTCGGCTTCCGTCTCCAGGACGCTTCGGGAAAGCGGCATCCCATCCTCGCGAGCCGGGACATCCGGCGCGCGCTGGCGATGGGCGTCGACCGGCAGCTCCTGGCGTCGGGCGTCTTCGGCCCCGGCACCGTGGCTCCGCCCGGCCCGATGTCGCAGCTGCTCTGGATCAACAGCCCCGGCATCCATGTCCTTCCCTTCGACACGCTGACGGCCGCGCAGCTCCTCGACTCTCTCGGCTGGGTCCGCGGCGACGACGGCGTGCGGCGGCGCGACGGGAAGCGCCTCGCCTTCGACATCCTGGTGCCGGGCACCAGCGTGGCACGGCGGGACCTGGCGCAGGTGCTCCAGCAGGCATGGGCGCCGCTCGGCGTGGAGGTCACGATCACTGCGGTGGACTTCCCGGTGTTCAATGAGCGGCTGGCCGGAGGGGCGTTCGACAGCTACATCGGCGCGTGGCTGGATGAGCCGAGCCCGCGGGGGCTGGCGGACCAGTGGACCCGCGGCGGCTGGGGCAAGCTCAACTACGGACGCTACGACGACGCCGCGTTCGACCGCCTCTTCGCCCGCGCCATCCTCGCCGGGGACACCGCCAATGCAGGTCCGCTGTACCGCGCCGCGATGGACACGCTCAACGCCGATGCCCCGGCGCTCTTCCTCTACGCGCCGATGCAGACCGCCGGCGCGTCACGCCGGATCAGTGGCGTCTCCATCGATCCCTATTCCTGGCTCAGCGGCGTGAGCGGGTGGCAGGCGGGGCCGCGGAAGTGACCGATTCGCTGGAGTCCATCGCCAGGCAGCTCGAGGCCTCCCCCGATTACCGGGTGCTGCGCCGCTTCGTGCCGCCATCGCGGTATCATGAGGGCGACGGCTCGCCCACCGCGACCGGCGTGGTGGTGGACGTGGAGACGACGGGGCTCGATCCATCCCGTGACAAGATCATCGAGTTCTGCGGGGTGCCGTTCGAGTTCGAGCGGGAGAGCGGGCGGATCCTGGCGGTGGGTGCGGCGGTCAGCTATCTCGAGGATCCGGGGCGCCCGATCCCGGCGGAGGTCGTCAAGCTCACCGGCATCACCGACGCGATGGTGGCGGGAAAGCGGATCGACGAGGCGGCCGCCGGGTCGTTGATGGCGGAGGCGGGCCTTGTCATCGCCCACAACGCCGCCTTCGACCGGCCGTTCGTGGACCGCCGGCTCGCGGCCTCCCGCGACAAGGCGTGGGCCTGCTCGCAGCGGGAGGTGCCGTGGAAGGAACTGGGCGCCAGCTCAGGCGCGCTCGAGTTCCTGATGATGAAGCGGTGCGGACTCT
>CAYUOK010000011.1:0-24140 GCA_964446395.1 uncultured Gemmatimonadaceae bacterium
AGCACCAGGTCCGCACCCAGATTCGAACCCCTGCCGGTCAATCCCGCCGTGACCCGCGACCTCGCGTTGCTGGTGCCGGCCGGGGTCGGCGCCGCCGCTGTTGGCGAGGCGATCCGCAAATCGGCCGGGCGGCTGATCGAGGCGGTGGAGGTGCTCGACGAGTACCGGGGCGCGGGGCTGCCTGCCGGGCACCGCGGGCTCGCGTTCCGGCTCCGGTACCGGGCGCCCGATCGCACGCTGCGCGACCAGGAGGTCGACGCCTCGGTGGCCAAGGTCCTCACGGTTCTTCGGGAGCAGCATGGCATCGAACTACGCGCGTCCTGACCTTGCCGCACTCGCCGAGCTGGAGCAGTTGCTCAAGCATCTCGGCGACGAAGTGGCGGGCTGGCGCCGTCGGACGCTGAAGGCGGAGGCCGAACTCCAGGACGCCCGCACCCGCGGCGGGGTCCTGGCGGGTCCGGAACTGCTGCAATCGCGCCAGCGCGTCATCGAGCTGGAAGTCGAGAACCAGGCGCTCCGCCAGCGCATCGAGTCGGCGCGCGAGCGGCTGCAGGCCTTGTCGTCTCGGCTGGCCTTCCTCGAGAGCGAGGAGGGGGCCGCGTGAGCACCGCCAAGAACGCGGTCCAGGTGTTCATCGCGGGCGAAAGCTTCACGGTCCGCTCGGAGCTGCCGCCGGAGTACACGCGTGAGGTGGCCGCCTATCTCGACGCGGCGCTCCGGCACGTGAAGTCCACGATGCCGAGCGTCGAGACCCACAAGGCGGCCATCCTGGCCGCCCTGCAGATCACGGATGAGCTGTTCCAGGCCCGCCGCGGGGATCGCGACGGCGCCGCACGCCTGACTGCCCTGCTGGACGATGTGGCTCGCCTCCTGCCGCCGAACAAGCGCGGCGGGCGCGCCGCCGGGGTTCCGGCCCCGGCCGACTGAAACCAACGCGTGGCGGTCCCGCCGCCGCGCTGGAGATACCATGTCCGACCTGCCATGGCTTCCTCTCGCCGGGGGAGCGCTCGCCGGCCTTGCGGTCGCCCTTCTCACCGTTCTCTTCATCCAGCTCCGCCGCCGTGCCACCGGGCGGGACGTCGTCGCGGCCGCCCGCGCCGAGGCCGCCACGCTGGCGCGCACCTCGAAGGCGGATGCGGAGCAGCTCCTCCGCTCGGCCCAGGCGGACTCGGAGCGCGTCACCGCTGACGCGCGCCGCGCCGCCGACAGCGCCCGGACCGACGCGATCCTCGCCGGCAAGATGGAGACGCTGGCGCTCCGCGAGGAGCTCGACAAGGAGACCCAGAGCCGCCGCGAGGAGTGGGCCCGCCAGGACCGCCGCGCGGAAGAGCGGGAGCGTGCCTACGACCGACGCCAGGAGCAACTGACGGCGCTCGAGGGCGCCATCCAGGCCCGCGACGCGTCGATCACCGCGCGGGAGCAGGCGCTGGCGGCGCGCGAACGCGAGATCGACGCGCTGAAGGCCGAGCAGTCGAAGCGGCTGGAGCAGATCGCGGGGCTGACGGCGGAGGAGGCGAGGCGCGAGCTCCTGCAGCGCGCGGAAGAGGCCGCCCGCAGCGACGCCGCGGCGCTGGCGCGCGACATCAAGGAGCAGGCGAAGAAGGGGGCGGAGCGCGAGGCGCAGCGGATCGTGTCCATCGCCATCCAGCGGATCGCCCCGGAACACACCGCGACCACCACCGTCGCGGCGGTGACGCTGCCGTCGGACGAGATGAAGGGGCGCATCATCGGGCGCGAGGGCCGGAACATCCGGGCGTTCGAGCTGGCGACCGGCGTCGATGTCATCATCGACGACACGCCGGACACCGTGGTCATCTCCTGCTTCGACCCGATCCGGCGCGAGGTGGGCCGCCGCGCGCTCGAGGCGCTCATCGCCGACGGGCGCATCCAGCCGGGTCGCATCGAGGACGTGGTCGCCAAGGTCCGCGCCGAGCTCGACACCCAGCTGGTGGAACTGGGCGAGCGGGCGGCCTTCGACACCGGCATCAGCGGCCTCCATCCGGAGCTCATCAAGCTCGTCGGCCGGATGCGCTACCGGACCAGCTACGGCCAGAACATCCTGGAGCATTCCAAGGAGGTGGCCTGGCTGGCGGGCATCATGGCCGCCGAGCTCGGGGTGGACGTGAAGCTGGCCAAGCGGGGCGCCTTCCTGCACGACATCGGCAAGGTGCTCACCCACGACAGCGAGGGCACCCACGTCGAGCTCGGCGTCGAGGTCGCGCGCCGCTACGGGGAGAGCGCCGCCGTCATCAACTGCATCCACGCCCACCACGACGACGTGCCGCACGAGTCCACCGAGTCGGTGCTGGTGCAGGCGGCCGACGGCATCAGCGGCTCCCGCCCCGGCGCGCGGCGCGAGGCGTTCGAGAGTTACGTCAAGCGGTTGACGAAGCTGGAGGAGATTGCGAACGCCTTCCGCGGGGTCGAGAAGACCGCGGTCATCCAGGCCGGCCGGGAAATCCGCGTCATCGTCACCCCCGACCAGGTGAACGACGCGCAGGCCGCCGAGCTCTCCGAGCAGATCGCGCGGAAAATCGAGAACGAACTCCAGTACCCGGGCCAGATCCGGGTGGTGGTCATCCGGGAAACCCGCTCCGTGGAGGTCGCCCGATGACCGCCCGTCTCCTCGATGGAGTCGCACTCGGCAAGGCCATCCGGCAGGAAGTCGCGGCCGACGTCGCCCGGCTCTCCGCCGCGGGCGTGAAGCCCGGTCTGGCCGTGGTGCTGGTCGGCGAGGACCCGGCCAGCCAGGTCTACGTCCGGAGCAAGGGCAAGGCGTGCGAGGAGGCGGGGATGCACTCCGTCACCATCCGCCTCCCCGCCACGACCTCGCAGGCCGAGCTGCTCGCCACGATCGACAAGCTGAACGCCGACCCCGCCATTCACGGCATGCTGGTCCAGCTTCCGCTCCCCAAGGCGATGAACAGCGACCAGGTGCTCCGGCGCATCGACCCCCGGAAGGATGTGGACGGCTTCCATCCCGAGAACGTCGGCAAGCTGGTCACCGGCGACCCGACTGCCTTCCGCCCCGCGACCCCGTACGGCGTGCAGCAGATGCTGATCCGGTCCGGCATCGAAACCAAGGGGGCGCACGCCGTCATCGTCGGCCGTTCGAACATCGTCGGCAAGCCGATGGCCAACCTCCTCATCCAGCAGGGCCCGGGCGGCGACGCCACCGTCACGGTGTGCCACTCCCGCACCCGCGACCTGCCGTCCATCACCCGCCAGGCCGACATCCTCATCGCGGCCATCGGCAAGGCGGAGTTCGTGACCGCCGACATGGTGCGGCCCGGCGCCGTCGTCATCGACGTCGGGATCAACCGGGTGGACGACGCGACCCGGGAAAAGGGCTATCGCCTCTGCGGCGACGTGCACTTCGACCCGGTGGCGGCCATCGCCTCGGCCATCACGCCGGTGCCGGGGGGCGTGGGCCCGATGACGATCGCCATGCTGCTCAAGAACACCCTGCAGGCCGCCGAACTGACGCGGGCCGGGTGAGTCGGTCGGCGTGAGCCATCCCTCGCTCTTCGGTGACGGCGAACTCCCCGAGGAGCTGACAGTCGCCGAGCTCAACCGGCTGGCGAAGAGCGCGGTCGAGGGGGCCTTCGGGAATGCGGTGTTCGTGCGCGGCGAGCTGGTCGAGTTCAAGATCTGGCGCAGCGGCCACTGGTACTTCACGCTGAGGGACGCCGACGCCTCGATTCGCTGCATGCTCTGGAAGCAGCAGGCGGCCGGCGTCCTCAAGCGGAACGGGCAGGCGCCGGCCGACGGGATGGAAGTGCTGGTTCGGGGCCGGCCCACGCTCTGGGAGGAAAAGGGCGAGTACCGGCTCACCGCCACGGACATCATCCCCACGGCGCTCCTGGGCGCCAAGGCGCTCGAACTCGAGCGGGTCCGCGCGGCGCTCAAGGCCGACGGGCTGCTCGACCCCGAGCGGAAGCGTCCCCTCCCCCCGTTCTCCCGCCGCATCGCCGTGGTGACCAGCCCCGACGGCGCGGCGCTTCGCGACATCATCATCGTCACCCGGAAGCGTTGGAGCGCCGTGGAACTGGTGCTGGTCGGCGCCCAGGTCCAGGGCGAAGGGGCGGTCGCGTCGCTGGTCCGCGCGCTCGGGCTCGTCAACCGGATCGAGGGCGTGGACGCCTGCATCATCGGGCGCGGGGGTGGGGCCAAGGAGGACCTGGCCGCCTTCAACGCGGAGCCGGTCTGCCGGGCGCTCGCGGCGGTCCGGGTACCGACGATCTCCGCCGTGGGCCATGAAACCGACGTGTCGCTCTCCGACCTCGTGGCCGATCTCCGCGCGCCGACCCCCTCCGCCGCCGCCGAAATGGCGGTGCCCGACCGGGCGGCGCTGTTGCACCGGGTGGACGGGTTCGGTGGGCGCCTCGCCGCGGGGCTCCGTCGCCGCACCCGGGTGGCCGAGGAGCGGCTCGCACGAACCGGCGACCGTCTCCATGCTGCCCTCGGGAGGATGATCGAGGCGCGACACAACCGGGTGGAGCGGCTGGCGGCCCAGTTGGATGCGTTGAGCCCGTTGCGCGTGCTGGCCCGCGGGTACAGCGTGGCGCAGGACGATGCCGGGCGAGTGCTCTTCCACGCGGCGGACTTTCCCACAGGCCGGCGATTCCATCTCAGGGTGAGCGATGGATCGGTGCCGGCGCGCACGGAGTAAGCGACCATGGCAAGGCAACCGACCGAGACACCGACCCTGCAGGACGACCTCCGCCGCCTGGAGGAGATCGTGCGTCGGCTCGAGGCGGACGACGCCGACCTCGACGCCGCCCTCGCGCTCTTCGAGGAGGGGGTGGTGCGGCTCCGCGCGGCGCGGGAACGGCTCGCGGAGGCCGAGGCGAAAGTAAAGACGGTCGTCGAGCAGGCCGACGGAAGCGTGGGGCTTGTCGATCTCGACGGCTGACGCGGGCGCGGAGCCGATGCTCCAGGAGTCGCGCGAGCGGACGGACGCGATCCTGGAGGCGTGGGCCGTCCGGCTCGAGCGCGAGGACCCCGGTCGGCTGGGGGCGGCGATGGCGTACGCCCTGCGGAGCCCCGGCAAGCGGGTCCGGCCCGCCCTGGTCATGGCAGCGTACCGCGCCTGTGGCGGGACGTCCGCCTCGATTGCCGGTGTGGCCGCGGCGGTGGAAACGGTGCATACCTACTCGCTGGTCCACGACGACCTCCCCTGCATGGACGACGACGATCTCCGGCGGGGGCGCCCGACCACCCACCGCCAGTTCGACGTGCCCACCGCTACGCGGGTCGGCTTCCTCCTCGTGCCGATCGCCGCGCGGGTGCTCGTCGAGGCGTGCCGGTCACTCGAGCTGTCGGATGTGGAGACCGGCGCGCTCGCGGTGGAGCTCTTTACGGCGGGCGGGATTGCGGGGATGGTGGGGGGACAGTGGCTCGACCTCGAGGCGGAGGGGCGGGCGCTCGAGCTCGAGGAGCTGCGGGCGGTCCACCGGGGGAAGACGGGCGCCCTGATCGAGGCATCCTGCGTCCTTGGGGCCCTCGCCGCGCGGGCGCCGGCCCCGCAACGAGACGCCATGCGGGACTTCGGCCGGGAAGTCGGCCTGGCGTTCCAGGTGGCGGACGACGTGCTGGACGCCACGGGCACCAGCGAAGAGCTCGGCAAGACGGCCGGCAAGGACGCAGCGGTGGCCAAGTCCACCTACGTCCAGTTGCTGGGGGTGGAAGGGGCCCGGGCCGCCGCCTTCCGGCACGCCGAGGCCGCGGTGAACTCCCTGGCACGGTCGGGGGTATCATCGGGCACGCTCGCCGCGCTCGCGCGCTATATTGTGACTCGACGCCACTGACCCAGGACCGCATCTCATGGCACTGCTCGACACCCTCAAGGGTCCGGACGACCTCAAGCGCATCCCGCGGGAACAGCTCCCGGAGCTGGCCCAGGAGGTCCGCGACCGGCTGATCGACTGCGTGTCGGTCACCGGCGGGCACATCGGCGCCAGCCTCGGCGTGGTCGAGCTGGCCATCGCCCTGCTGTACGAGTTCGACTCACCGCACGACAAGATCCTCTGGGACGTCGGCCACCAGGCCTACGCCTGGAAGCTGCTGACCGGCCGGAATGCCGACTTCCCGACCCTGCGCCAGACGGGGGGGCTGTCCGGCTTCCTCAAGCGCTCCGAGAGCGAGCACGACCAGTTCGGCGCCGGCCACGCCGGCACCGCCATGTCGGCGGCGCTGGGGATGGCCATCGCCCGGGACCTCCGGGGCGGGGACAACAAGGTCGTGGCCATCGTGGGCGACGGCGCGCTGACCTGCGGGCTCTCGTACGAGGGGATGAACAACGCCGGGCACTCCGACACCGACATCATCCTGATCGTCAACGACAACGGGATGAGCATCTCGCCCAACGTCGGCGCCATCAGCCGCACCCTGGGCGGCATCGTCGCGAACCCGATGACCAACAAGGTGCGGGAGCGCGTCAAGCACCTCACGGTCGCGCTCTCCCACGTCTTCGGCGAGCGGGTGGTGGAGTTCGCCAAGAACCTCGAGGAGAGTGCCAAGAACCTCTTCTCGGACGGGATGTTTTTCGAGGAGATGGGCTTCCGCTACTTCGGCCCCATCGACGGGCACGACCTCAGGAAGCTGACGGAAACGCTGCGCTTCGTGCGCGACCTCAAAGGGCCGCGGGTCATCCACGTGCTCACCGAGAAGGGGAAGGGGTTCGCCTACGCCGAGGAGAACCGGGAAAAGTGGCACGGGCTCGCCGCCTACGACCCGGTCACCGGCGAGGCGCGGAAGAAGTCGAGCGGCCCGCCGACGTGGACCCAGGTCTTCGGCGACGGCCTCACGGCCCTCGGCCATGAGTTCCCCGATTTCGTGGCGGTGACGGCCGCGATGCCGAGCGGCACCGGGACGAACATCTTCCAGAAGGCGTGGCCTAGCCGGTTCTTCGACGTCGGGATCGCGGAGGGGCACGCGGTGACGTTCGCGGGCGGGCTCGCCACCCAGGGGATCCGCCCCGTGGTGGCCATCTACAGCACGTTCCTGCAGCGCGCGTACGACAACATCATCCACGACATCGCGGTGCAGCATCTCCCGGTGGTGTTCTGCATGGACCGCGCGGGCCTCGTCGGCGAGGACGGCCAGACCCACATGGGGCTCTACGACATCGCCTACATGCTCGCCGTGCCCGGGATGACCGTCACCGCCCCGAAGGACGGCGACGAGCTGGTCGGCCTCCTCAAGACGGCGCTGGTCCATGAAGGGGGCCCCTTCTGCACCCGGTACCCGCGCGACAAGGTGCCGGTGGACCCGCGTCCGGCGGCCGACGTCGCCCCGGTGCCGTACGGCACCTGGGAAATGCTGAGGCAGGGCAGGGAGGTGGCGATCCTCGGCGTGGGCACCATGGTCCAGCCAAGCCTCGGCGCCGCCGACCTGCTCCGGGCGGAGGGACTGGACTGCACCGTGGTCAACGCCCGCTTCCTGAAGCCGCTCGACCGCGCCATGCTCGAGGGCCTGCTGCGCGACCACCGGGTGGTGGTGACCGTCGAAGAGGGGACCGTCGTGAACGGCTTCGGCGCCTACCTGGCTGAGACGATCCAGGCGATCGCCCCCGACGTGCGCGTCATCGCGCTTGGCGTGCCGGACCGCTTGGTTGAGCAGGCGCCCCGGGCGGACCAGCTCGCCGGGTTTGGCCTGACCGCCGAAGGGATCGCCCGCCGGGTCGCTGCGCTGCACGGCGAGGAGTCGGTCGAGGCGCGATGAAGATCGGCGTCTGCGGCAACCACCGGTACCCGGAGCTGCGGGCGTTGCTGGAGCAGCTGGCCACCCTCGCGCCGGAGCGGGGCATCACGCTCTACTCCGAGGGGCGGCTGGAGGACCTCTGGCCCAAGGCGCCTCCGGACCTCGAGGGGGTGCCGCTCGACGTGCTGCTCACCTTCGGCGGCGATGGCACCCTCCTCCGCGGCGCGCGGATGCTCGAAGGCCGCGGCATCCCCATCCTCGGCATCAACCTCGGAAAAGTCGGCTTCCTCACCAGCGTGTCGCGCAATGCATTGCCCGCCGCGCTCGACGCTCTGGTGGCGGGCCGGTACACCACCGAGCCACGGCAGGCGCTGAAGTCGCACGTCCTCGACGCCGACGGCCAGGCGACGCCCCTGGACCTGGCGCTCAACGACGTGGTGGTGCACAAGGGGGGCGTGGCGCGCGTCATCCGCCTCGACGTCGTGGTGCAGGGCGAGAGCGTCGGCCCCTACAGCGCGGACGGCATCATCGTGGCCACGCCGACCGGGTCGACGGCCTATTCCCTGAGTGCCGGCGGTCCGATCGTGGTGCCGGGGGTCCAGGCGCTGGTCATCACGCCGATCTGCGCCCACACCCTGGCCGTCCGGCCGCTCGTCTTTCCTGCCTCCTGGGACGTGGTGATCCAGCCGGCGGACCCGGAAGAGGAGGAGATCATCGTCTCGGTCGACGGACAGGTGGTCACCCACCTCGCGCCCGGCGCGCGGGTGCGGATCCGCGTCGCCGAGGCCCCGGTGCTCCTCGTCCGCGTGGGCCCCGAAGGGTATTTCCAGCGGATGCGGCAGAAGCTCCACTGGGGCGACCTCTCCGACCGCACCCCCATCTGATGCTCGCCGAACTCCGCGTCCGCGACGTGGCGACGATCGCGGACGTGACCCTCTCCCTCGGACCAGGCCTCAACGTCCTCACCGGCGAAACCGGCGCGGGCAAGTCCATTCTCGTGGACGCGCTCGGGCTGCTGCTCGGCGGCCGGGGGGACAGCGGCGTGGTGCGTCCGGGCGCGGGCCGCGCCGTCGTCGAGGGGGCGTTCGAGGGGCTCCCGCGCGCGCTCACGCGCCGCGTCGAGGCGCTGGGCGTGGACGTGGACGAGGGGCGCATCGTGATCCGCCGCGAGGTGAGCACCGAGGGCCGCTCCCGCGCCTGGATCAACGGCAGCCCCGCCACGGTCGGCGTGCTTGCCTCGCTCGGCGCGCTCCTGGTGGACCTGCACGGACAGCATGAGACCGTTTCCCTCCTCAGGCCCGACACCCAGCGCGACATCCTCGACGCCTACGCGCAGGCGGGACCGGAGCGGGAGGCTGTCGGCTCGGCGCACGCCGCCCTGGCCACCCTCCGGTCCGAGGAGGCGGGGCTGGCATCCCGGCTGGACGAAGTGCGGCGCCGCGCCGACTACCTGAAGCACGTGGTGGATGAAATCGCCGCCGCCCGGATCACTCCGGGTGAGGACGAGACCCTGGCGCACGAGGCGAAGCGGCTGGCCCACGCCAGTTCGCTCGAGGAGCAGGCGCGCGTGCTGTCGGAGGCGCTCGACGGCGAGGACGGGGGAGCGCTGCGGGCGCTCGCGGCCGCCGAGCGGGCGCTGGGCCAGCTCGAGCGGGTGGATTCCGACGTCAGCGCCTGGCGGGAGCTGCTCGACGGCGCCTACGCGCAACTGTCCGAGGTGGCGCGTCTCGCCTCCGCGTATGCCGAGGGCGTCGAGCGGGATCCTGCGCGGCTGGAATCGGTGGAGCGCCGCCGCGACCTCCTCTTCCGCCTGCAGCAGAAGCACGGCGGGTCGCTTGCGGCGGTGCTGGAGACGCACCGGGCCGCCGCGGCGGAACTGGAACTGCTCGACACCGCGGATGCCGACCTGCGCGCGCTGGCGGCGCGCCGGGGCGTGGCCGAGGCGGCGGCGCGCGAGGCGGCGGCGCGGCTCACCGGCAAGCGTGGCGAGGCGGCCGCGCGCCTCGGCCGCGCGGTCGGCCGGCTTCTGCCGAAGCTCGGGCTCCCAGGCGGCAAGTTCGAGGTGACGCTTACGCCCCTGGCCGAATCGGGCCCGGACGGGGCGGAGAGCGTCAGCTTTACGGTGCGCCTCAACGTGGGGCTCGACGCCCAGCCGATCCAGAAGGTGGCATCGGGCGGCGAGCTGTCCCGGCTGATGCTGGCGCTGGAGGTGGTGGTGGCCAGGCACGACCGCATCCCGACCTTCGTGTTCGACGAAATCGACCAGGGGATCGGCGGGGAAGTCGGCGGCCAGGTGGGGCAGGCGCTGGCCGACGTGGCGAGCGACCACCAGGTGCTGGTCATTACCCACCTGCCGCAAATCGCGGTGCGCGCCGATCGGCATCTGGTGGTGTCGAAGGGAGTGGAGGGGGGCGTGGCCACCAGCAGCGTGGAGACGATCCTGGGGGAGGACCGCGTCACGGAGATCGCGCGGATGCTTGGGGATCCCGATGGCGCCGCTGCCCGGCGTCACGCCGAGGAGATGCTGGGGCGGGCGGTCCATTGACAGCGCAGCGTGAAACGAGCATCTCTGCTGCATGCCGATGACGCTACGACGTGCACTTGCGCTGGGCCTCGCCGTGCTATCGGCGACCGGGTGTACTGATTCGACCGAGCCGGCGCCTGCCGTTCCGCGCGAGCTCTATTACGTCGCCTACACCGGTGCCCCGTCCTATCGCACGATGCTCTATGGAGCGGCGCTGGACGGCAGCCTGCCCAAGCCCGTCATCGAGGATACGATTCCCGGCGGCTGGGGGGTTTCCGGCGATGTCGCTCCCTGGATTTCCCGGGACGGGTCGGAGATTAAGGTGCTGGTGAGGAAGGTTGGCTACCGCCAGTCGATCGCGACTGTCGACCCGTTCGGTGAACTGCTGTCCATCGTCCCGACCCCAGATAGCGCGCCGTCCTGGTTCCAACGGCCCTCCCTCTCGCCGGATGGGACGGTGCTGGCTTGGATTGCCGATGGATACCTGCAGCTGGCCAATCTCGACAACAGCCCCGTCCAGAAGATTCCCGTCGACACGCTGAGCGGATCCACGGGGGACGTCGCGTGGTCCAGGGACGGGAAGTCGGTGGCGTTCGTCACTTGGCACGCCACCCAGGTGGATCCGGACACCCCGACTGACGTCCGACTCTGGACGCGGCGGCTTTCCGATGGGTTCACCCGGCCGGTCGCCACGCTGGTCGGAGCGGCGGGTGCCCCGGCGTGGTCCCGTGACGGTCGGTGGCTGACCGTCACGGCGGGAGGCAGCATCCACAGGCTCCGCGTGGACGGCGGTGGGTCCGAGCAGGTGGTGTATGACGGCGGGATGCTTGGGGCGCAGACGTCGTCGTGGGGACCGGGCGACTCGCTACTAGCCATTGCGACCGGCACCGGCGTACTGCTCCTCAGGCCCGATGGCACCGGGGCGCGCACCCTGGTTTCCGGGAAATCCGGTCTCGGATTCGCGACCTGGAGAGACTGACGTTCTCGGCCAGCCTATTGCGGCGGTGAACCCCAGAACCGGAACGGCCACCGAAACCCCATTCGCATCGTTCCCGCCTTCGGCACCACCCCGCCGCTCGCCGACACCACCGTTTCATAGAGCCAGAACGCATCCACCGGGTACTTCGTCCCGGTGCGCGTGCCGACCTGGCTGGGCGCCCAGCTGAGGCCGCCGCCCACGATCGTGGCGCTCCGTTCGGTGTCGGTGGCGAGTTCGCCGGCGCTCACGCCGGGAATCGCGTCGGCGGGCGAGGCGTACTCCACGGCGTCCGCGCCGTGCGACCAGTACCGCAGCACCCCCACCACCGCGAAGCCGGGCACCAGCTGGAAGTAGGGCAGGGCGCTGAGCGTGAACTCGTTTCCCGGATCCTGTGACACCGTCGCCAGGCGGTTCCGCCAGGGAATCGGCTGCGAGGGCAGCGTCACGCGCCGGTCGGCGGTGGTCGAGAGCTGGTCGTTGTAGCTGCCGGCCAGCCGAGCCCCGAACCGCCCCCCGCCGACGTCCGCCACCACGGTGGCCTGGATGTCGGTCTGTCCCCCCCCGGTGGGGAGGCTGACGAAATCGTTCGGGAGCGGCTGGTAGCCGGTCGGCAGCCGCACGAGCGCCTGCGCCACGATGCGGAGGCCTCCCGGCCGTTCCGGGCGGTTCCACCGGTCGATGAGCGTGTACGACGCGCCGAACTCCATGTCGCCGAGGAGGAAGGAGGTGTGCGACGCGAATGGCGTCGCGCCGATGGAGCCGGCAGGGTTCGTCAGGTACGCGCTGTAGTCCGAGGGCGACAGGGCGTCGGCGGGCAGGGGCAGCGGCTGCGTGAAGGAACTGATCGCGAGCGCCGCCAGGGCGGTCTGCACGTTCGCGACGGCGCCCGCCATCGCCTGGCCGGCGCTGCTCGTGGCCAGCGGGACGAAGCTGCCGGCCGCGCCCGAGACGACGAAGAGTGAGTCGAGGCCGGCGTAATAGGCCGCCCCGCTGGCAAGCGTGGCCTCGGCCAGGGCCAGGCTGTCAGGGTCGAGGTAGTAGCCACCGGCGATGCGCGCGCTCAAGGTATCGAGCGCCGTCCGGTACTCGAGGAGGAACGTATTCACGGAGTCGGCGCCGGCGGCGCTTCCGAAGATGGGATCGGCGGGGTTGTAGCCGGTGTTCGCCCCCGTACTGTCGAAGCGGTAGGTGACCTGCACCTGCTGCCGCACGACCGGCACCATCCCGAAGATGCTGAGTTTCGAGGTCAGGCCGATGGTGGCGCCGAGCCGGAGCGTGCCGACGCTGGCCTGTGCGATCATCGTGGCGCCCCCCACGCTGAGCGTATAGCCGCCGATGCCGCTGAGCTGTGCGATCCGCGCCTGGGTCTGGGAGAGTTCGGGGTAGAACGCGGAGCCGATGAGGGGCGTGGAGAACTCGGCGCGGTACGGCTGCTCCGCGCCGTCGAGGAACTGGTTGGTGGTGTTGGCCCAGTCGCCGCCGATCTCGAAGCGGACGAAGCCGCGCGGCGCGCCGATCGCCGGCAGCTGCGCCTCCGCGGGTGCCGCCACCAGGATCGCGAGCGCGATCCCCTGAATGCATTGCCTCAATCACCCTCCGGCGGTACTCTCTCGGTGTGCCCCCGACCTCTCCCCTGCGGCTCGCAAGTTCGCTCTTCCAGGGCTCCTTTGCCAGTCGCCCCGCGGCGGGCGCCTCGGCGCCGGGCCGCGTCAACCTGCTCGGCGAACACACCGACTACAACGGCGGGCCCGTACTCCCGTTTGCGCTGGCGCAGCGGACCGCGGTGCTCGCGGGGCCGGGCGAGGGATGGCAGGCGGTCTCCGCCGCGGACGGCACCGTCGCGTCGTTCGACCCGGCTGCCGCGCCGGAGGGCCGCTGGACCGACTACCTCGCGGGCGTGATTCGCGTGCTGCACGCCATGCGCGCCGCACCCCCGGGAGGTCGGATCGCGGTCGCGAGCACGGTCCCCATCGGGGCGGGATTGTCGTCGTCGGCGGCCATCTCGGTGGCGGCCGCGCGGGCGCTCTCACAGATGGCGGGGCGGCGCCTCTCGCGGGAGGCGCTGGTGGAGGTGGCGTTCCACGCCGAGCACGATGTCGTCGGGGTGCAGTGCGGGCGGATGGACCAGATGATCGTCGTGCACGCCACCGCGCGTCACGCGGCCCTGATCGAGACCGGCGAGGGATCCATCATCCAGATCCCCTTCGACCAGCCGGTGCTCGTCTTCGAGACCGGTGTGTCGCACCGGCTGGCGGACGGGGAGTACAATCGTCGCCGGGCCGAGTGCGGCGCGGCGCTGGCGGCCTGCCGCGTGGCGGGGGTGGAGGCGACGGACCTGGCTGGCGTCCCTGAATCGGAGCTCGAGCGCCTTCGCGTGGCGATGCCGGCGGTGCTCCACCGACGACTGACGCACGTGGTGCGCGAATCGGCCCGGACGCGCGCGGCGGCGATGGCGTTGAGCGTCCGCGACTATCCCAGGTTCGGGGCGTATCTCGTCGAGGGGCACCGCTCCATCCGCGACGACTTCGAGTCGAGCTGCGGCGAGGCCGACCGCCTGGTGGAGAGTGCCATGCGTCACGGCGCCTGGGGTGCGCGGCTTACCGGGGCGGGGTGGGGAGGGGCGGTGCTGGTCATGGCGCCACGGGAGCGGCTGGCGTCACTCACCGGCGCCGTTTCCGCCGATTTCCGGCGCGAGGTGGGCCGAAGCCCGGCCGTGTGGAAGGCCAAGGCCTCCGGGGGAGTCAGGGGCGAGCGGGCCGGGTAGGGCCCGTGGCCCCCGGACGCCGTCGGTGATATGCTCCACCCACCCGCCCGGGTGGCGAAACTGGCAGACGCATGGGACTTAAAATCCCAAGGGGAGCAATCCCCATGTGGGTTCGATCCCCACCCCGGGCATCCGCGATACCTGCGAGACCTGGCTCCGCGTCGGCACCGCCTTGCCCCCGCACCATCCAGCCCCCGACCTGCTCGACGCTACTGCTCGCTTCCGAGCCGCTTGACCCCTTCGATCAGCGGGTGCCAGCCGAAGACGACCGACGCCCGGAACCCGTCCATCTGCAGGTCGCCTGGTTCGCTGTCGTTGATCGTGGACATGTATCCGACCGTCGCCTGGATGTTGTCGTTGACCGTGTATCCGAGCGTGTATCCAAGGCCGAGGTTGTCCAGCGCGCTTCCCTCCACGCCGTCGACTTTCGGCACGCCGCCCGTGTACCAGGTGCCATCCAGTGACACCCACAGCCCCTTCGTCAAGTCGCGGGTCAGGTGGCCCTCGAGCTGGAACAGCGGCTCGGTTTCGAGTGTCTGGCCCAGGTAGTCGCTGTTGTCGCCGAACAGCCAGAGCGAGGGCAGGAACTCAAGCGTCGTGCGCTTGCCCGGCACCCACGGGCCGAGTTGCCATACGATGGGCGCGCCCACGCGACCGTACCAGCGGTTCTGGCCGAGATTCAGGGCCTGCTCGTCGTTGTACTCGCCGACCGGCAGGGCGACGTCCACCAGCAGGTCCAGGGAGAAGCCGGGCTCGTATCGAAGGAGGTCGGGGAGGGACCGAATCGGTTTCTTGCCGATCACATTGACGTCGAGCTCGAGCAGGGGATCACCGAACCCGCTCGCCGTTTCGTGCACGGTATTGCCGAACGCGGTCACATCGCCCGAGATCCGGCCCATCGGCACCAGCGCCGCCGCCATGGCCGCGCGATCGAACAGGACGAAGGTGCGCGCGTAGCCGACCGGCGCGACGGTCGCCTCGACGGCGGCCCCTGGCAGCGCGATGTGCGCGGGGTCAAGCGGGTTGGAGTTGCCGTTGAGGGAAAGGAAGATGAGCGGCACGGCGCTCGACCCGGAGAGCGTCTTCCAATAGAAGCGGGCCGGCACCTGGGCGCGCGCCGAGGCGGGCGCGGACACGCCGAGGGCCACGACGACCCCGGCCAGGATCCAGGCCGACGACCGGCGTGGCGATCGCGTCCGATTCAGTTGCATCTGCTTCTCAGCGCGGGTGGATCGGGTCGAGGTCGTCATGGCTTCGGCTCCGCCATCATGCTGTCGGGAGGCACGAACTGACGCCTGTACAGCAGCGGTGGATAGCCGGGCTCGACCGGGAATCGCTCCGGCATCGATTGCTCGAGTCCTTCCCAGGGGGACCTGCTCGGCAGGATGACGTTGTTGGCGGCGGCGTACTCGTCCCAGAGTGCCGAGAGCGCCTTCACCCGGTCGGGCTGCTGGGCGGCCAGGTTGTGACGCTCCCCCGGGTCCGAGGCCAGGTCGAACAACTCCCACGACTCCGTCCCGAAGGGCTTGTATTCCCACCGGATCTTCCACGCGCCCTGCCGGAGGGCGCGCTCTCCGAACAACTCCCACGCCAGGTAGTCCTGCGCCGTGCGTGGCGATTCCTCCCCGCCGGCGAGGTACCGGACCCAGGACTTCCCGATGAGGGGAGGCGGATCATTAGGCGCCCCGGTGCGCGGATAGGACGCGCCCGCGACCTCCAGCAGCGTGGGCATGATGTCGGCCACCGACATCAACCCACGCCCGATGCCGCCCGGAGGGCGCTTGACGATCGGCCCGCTGACGATGAGGGCGTTCCGGATGCCGCCCTCGCCGAGATGGCCCTTGAACTGGCTGAAGGGGGTCATGGACACCTGGGCCCACCCCGGTCCGTAGCTGACATAGGAGCCGGGGTCGCCCCAGGCCTTGGGGTCCGTCTGCGACCAGCGCGTCGCCGCGAACAGGTAGTCCCGCGTCCCGGGCGTCCCCGCGATCACGGCGAGCAGATCGCTGCCCTCGGCGCCGTTGTCCCCGAAGACGATGAAGATCGTGTTGTCGTACTCGCCGATGTCCTTGAGGTGCTGGATCAGCCGGCCGGCGTGGAAGTCCATGTTCTCCACCAGGCCGGCGTACAGCTCCATCTTGCGGCCGAGCAGCGCTCGCGTGACCGGGGCGAGAGTGGTCGGATCCGGCAGGAACCACATCCGCTCCGCCAGCATGGTGCCCGCGGGCATGATCCCCAGCTCCACCTGGCGAGCGAGGCGCCGGGCACGCACGACGTCCCATCCGGCGTCGTACGCCGCCACGTTCCGGTTGCGCCAGCTGTCCGGGAGGTGGTAGGGGTCGTGGGGCGCCTGGTGGGACACATAGGCGAAAAACGGCTTGCCGTCGCCATGGTTGGCGTCGATGTACCCGATCAACTTGTCGGTGTAGGTCTTGGTGGCGTAGTACCCGTTGGGGAGGTTCGTCAGGTAGCGCCCGTCTTCCGTGAACGTGGACCGGGGGGTGGCGGCCGTGAGGTTCCACATGTCCCAGTAGCTGCCGGCCCCGTCGAGCAGGCTGAAGTCCCGCTCGAATCCGCGAGCCGCTGGGATCTGATTCGGGGCCTTGCCCATGTGCCACTTGCCGACCATGTAGGTGTGATAGCCCGAGCGCTGCAGCAGCTGCGGCAGGGTGACGACCCGGTCGTTCAGGTAGCCCTCGTAGCCCGGCTGGCCCACCTGGTTGGGGGCCGTCCACTCGTCCATGTTGCCCAGCCCGTTCAGGTGGGTGTCGGTGCCGGTCAGCAGCATGGAGCGCGTCGGCGAGCAGGTGGCGTGGGTGTAGAAGTTCGTGAACCGGAGCCCGTCGCGGGCAAGCGCGTCGAAGTTCGGCGTCGCGATTTCGCTGCCGAACATGCCCAGGTCGGCAAAACCGAGGTCGTCACCCAGGATGATGATGATGTTGGGGCGGCGAGACCCGGTCGATTGCGCATGGATCGGTACGGTCGAGTACAGGGCGAGTGCAAGGCAAAGCGACCAGCAGACGGCTCTCATGGCATGCTCCGTTGGGGTCGTCCGTGTCGGGCGGAGTCCTGAGCACGTTGCATCCAGTATGGACTGACTGGGTGAAAATGTAATGAAGGCCTCCTGGACGGTCGAGGGTGGAGGGCCGGCAGGGCATGCTCGACCCAAGCCCCCCCCGCTGACACCCCGCGACGTCCTTCGCGTAGGGGTGATATCCTCCCGACCCAGTCTCCGACCAGGACCGGCCCGCCATGTCGCCTACTGCCCTCCGCGCGAGCGTCATCCTGCGCGCCACCATCGGCCTCCTCCTCACCATTCACGGCGTCTATCGTGTTTACGACGGCGGCGTGACCGGGTTTGGGGTCTTCCTCGATGCGCAGCACGTTCCGCTGGGTCCGGCGGTGGCCTGGCTCATCACGATCGTGGAGATCGTCGGCGGGCCCGCGCTCATCCTCGGCTTCCTGGTGCGCCCGCTCTGCGCCTGGTTCGCCGTGGAACTCACCATGGGGATCCTGCTGGTCCACGCGTCCGACGGGTGGTTCGTCGTCGGCGGGGGCAGGAACGGTATGGAGTTTTCGGTCTTGCTGATCATCTGTCTTGCCGTCATCGCCATGCTCGATTCGGCGCGCCGCGAGGCGACAACGTCGTGACATGAGAAGGCCCACCGCGTTGCGATGGGCCCGTGTGCGCCTGCAGGACGAGCGGGTCTCGACTCAGGAGGCCCCGTCCGACCCCACGATGATGTAGGTGAGCGACCCGCCCGCCGAAATGAACGGCATGTTCCGCCCGAGAATCTGCTCCAGCTTGGTCATCAGCTTCGGGTTGGGCGTCGTCACGGTCACCCCGACGATGTACCCGCCGGGCCCCGATCCCGAGATCGGGAAATAGTCGTAATCGAGCGTGTAGAGGTCGCGGACGAAAGTATATCCGCTGGCCAGGATCGGGACGAGTTCCGGCGGAATGACGCCGGCGCTCACCTCGGCGGGCCACTGGTAGTCGTCGGTGTAATAGGCGTACGTCGCGATCTTGATCGCGTTGAAGTCCGCGGCCACCCGCGCCGCCTGGGCGCTCATGCGGAGGTCGATGTACTTGAGGATGGCGATGGACGAGAGGATCCCCAGCACCACGAACACCACCAGGAGTTCGATCAGGGTGAATCCCCTGCGGGACCACGACGGCCGCCTCATTGCTGGGCCTGCCGGCGCGAGAGCACCTCGAACGAGTTCTTCAGGAAGGGCGCCGGATCGTCCGTCGAGGCGAAGGTCAATTGCACGCTGCCCGTCTGCCCCTGGAGCCGGAAGGTGCCGTCCGGCAAGACGGTGTAGGTCACGCCCTCCGGCACCGCCCCCACGTCCGCGAGCGAGGCCGGCAGCACGCCGTGCGCCTGGCGGTAATTCTCGATGCGGCGCGACTCCATGTACAGCAGCATCCGGAGGCTCGCGTCCTGGAATTCCGTGGTGTGCGGTACCGGTGGCTTCGGAAAAATCCAGTCCGGCCGGGTGATCCCGATCCAGGCACCGACGCAGGCAAGCACAACCAGGGAGCCCCACATCAGCCGGGAACCGCTGCGCGCGGCCCCACGGTTGGCCTGTTGCTCCTGGCGTTTCTGCGCCTCCGACTTGACGGCGCCCTGGAGGGCGTCGTACAACGCCCCCTTCGTGTCGCTGGGCGGTCTCGTCGGCTGCTGTGGTGGTCGGGACACGGACACCCCTCGGTTGGCGGAACGTGCTGACATAACTTCGGCGCTCACGGGCGGTGGCGCAATCCTCACCGGTCGCGCGGGACGCGGTTCAGCGCCTCGGCCACCTGCCCCGGGAAGGCCCGGATGTCGATCGGCTTCGTGATGTAGCCGTCGAACCCCGCCCCGATCGCCCGCTCGCGGTCGCCGGCCATCGCGTGCGCCGTCAGCGCCACCACGGGCAGCGCGGATGGCACGTCGCGCCGGATGTCCTGCAGCAGCGAAAAGCCGTCGCGCTCCGGCAACTGGATGTCCATGAGCACCAGGTCGGGACGGCTGTCGCGGATGTGCTGGATGAGCCCCTCGCCGCCCCCGAGTCCGATCACGTCGTGGCCGTGAAGGGTGAGCAGGGTGCGGAAGAGTTTCATGTTGTCGGGGCTGTCTTCGACGATCAGGATCGTGGCCATCTGCCCTCCCTCGGCGCGCCGTTGAGAATCCGCCGCCTCGGGGATAGGATTCGCGCGTCGAGGATAGCAAACCCCGTGCCCTGCCTGTATTTGCGCCCTCCTTCCCGGGTCGTCGAACGCCATGTGGCCTGATTCCCTTGCGGTCGTTGGACTTGGGGCCCTCGGCGGCTCGCTGGCGTGGTGCGCTCGCCTGGCGGGCGTCCCCCGGGTCATGGGGTTTTCCGCCACCCCCGCCACCGCCGTGCAAGCGATCAAGGCCGGCGCGCTGACCGACCGGGGACTCAATCCCGCCGATACCGTCCGAGGCGCCAAGCTCGTCGTACTGGCCGGCACGCCCGCGGAGGTGATGGCCCTCCTCCCGATCGTGGCACCACACCTGGCGCCCGACGCGACGCTCACCGACCTCGCCGGGGCCAAGTCGAAGGTCCTCGCCGCGATCCGCGACGCGGGGCTCGCCGCGCGCTACGCGGGGCTGCACCCCCTGGTGTCCCCCCTCGAGCAGGGGTTTGCCGGTGCGCGGGCCGACCTCTTTCGCGGCGCCATCACCTACGTGACCGCCGACATGGACGGGGAGCCGGCCCGGCAGGCGATGCGCGCCTTCGTGTCCACCGTCCTCGAGGGGGAGCCGGTGGTGATCGACGCGGACACCCACGACCGGCAGGTCGCGTGGACGCTCGAGCTGCCTCGCGCCGCCGCCCGCGCCGTCGCGCTGGCGCTGGCCAACGCCGGTCTGCGGGGCGCCGCCTTCGATGCCGCAGTGCGGAGCGCCACCGCAGGCGCACGAGATGCGGGGGACGACTGGGATGCGAGGGTGCTCGCCAATCCTGAGGCGGTGGCCGCCGCGCTCGAGGCGCTGGAGTCGGAAATGGCGCGGATGCGGGGCGCGATCCAGCGCGGCGACGCCGACCTGCTCCGGGAAATGACCCGCGCCGCCGAGGTGCTGGCCCGGGGGGTGGCCCGATGATCGTGGACGCCGACCTGAGCGTGCCCGGCGACAAGAGCATCACCCACCGGGCGCTGATCCTGGCGGGCATGGCACGAGGGACGAGCCGCATCAGTGGCGCCCTGACGTCGTTCGATGCGCGGAGCACGGCGCGGGTGCTCCGGCAGCTCGGCGTGGAGGTCTCTCCCCTCGCCGGCGGACGGGACATCGTGGTTCGCGGGCGCACCCGGTTCCGGCGCCCCGCCGACCCCCTCCACTGCGGCAACTCCGGCACGTCGGCGCGGCTCCTGCTCGGGGCGCTGTCGGCGCATCCCTTTTCGGCCACGCTCACGGGTGACGCCTCGCTCCGCCGCCGCCCGATGCGCCGGGTGACCGATCCGCTTGCGCTGATGGGCGCGCGCTTCACCTTCGCGGGCCGAGACGGGCTCCCCGTCACGGTGCGCGGCGGACCGCTCACCGGCATCCGGCACGAGCTTCCCGTCTCCAGCGCCCAGCTCAAGAGCGCGCTGATCCTTGCGGGGGTCGCCGGCGGCGTCCCGGTCGAGGTGCGTGAGCCGGGTGGCCGGTCGCGCGACCATACCGAGCGCATGCTCCGGGCGTTCGGCTACGAGATCGAGGACGACGGAGAGTGGATCCGGTTTGCGCCCACCGGACGGATCGTCCCGGTCGCCAACGAGGTCCCGGGCGATCCCTCCTCCGCCGCCTTCCTGGTCGGCGCCGCGTTGCTGGCCGAGGGGGGAGTGCTGCGGCTCCGCGGCGTCGGCCTCAACCCGACGCGGACCGGATTCCTCCGGGTGCTGGCGCGGATGGGCGCCGCGGTGACGGTGGAAGCGCTGCACGAGGTCGGCGGCGAGCCGGTGGGCGATCTGGTCGTCCGGCCTGTCGAGCTGGTGGCCACCGACGTGGCCGCGGGCGAGATTCCGGGCCTGATCGACGAGGTCCCGCTCCTTTCGGTACTGGCCAGCCGTGCGGATGGTACCACGGTGTTCAGGGAGGTGGGCGAACTTCGGGTCAAGGAGAGCGACCGGCTCGCCCTCCTCGCCAGCAACCTCCGCGCAGTCGGTGCCAAGGCCGAGGCCCACGGCAACACGCTGACCGTCGTGGGAGGCGGCCGGCCCCCTGTCGGACGGGTCGTCACCGCCGGGGACCACCGCATCGCGATGGCGTTCGCTGTCCTGGGGACGGTGCGCGGCGCCAGGGTCCGGGTGGACGACCCCGACTCGGCCGGCGTCAGCTTTCCGAATTTCCACGAGTCGCTCCGCGCCCTCCGGGGCCCGGGGAAGGGGAGGAAGTGATGCGTGTCGTGGCCATTGACGGACCGGCGGCCTCCGGCAAGTCGAGCACCGCGCGGGCGGTGGCGCGGGCCATCGGGTTCCACCACCTCGACTCGGGTGCGCTCTATCGCGCGCTCACGCGGGTGGCGCTCGATGCCGGGCTCGACCCGGCCAGCCTCGACGTACCTGCGTTGCTCGCGCAGGCGGAGCGACGCGGCCTCGGACTCCGCCCGGAGGGAGAGGACTTCGTGCCACTCCTCGATGGTGCCCCGGCCGAGCACCTCATCCGGACCCCTGCGGTGACGGCCGCGGTGTCGGCCGTGTCGGCGGTCCCCGCGGTCCGGGACTGGGCCAACGCCCGGATGCGGGCGCTGGCGGAGGCGGGAGTGCCGGTGGTGGTGGACGGCCGGGACATCGGGTCGGTCGTCTTCCCCGAGGCGGGGCTCAAGGTCTACCTCTACGCCGATTCGGTGGTGCGGGCCATGCGCCGGCTGGCCCAGCAGGGCGGGGCGGAGCCCAGCAACGAGGAGATCTTCGCCGAGGCCGAACGGCTGAAGGCCCGGGACAAGGCAGATGCCTCCCGGGCCGTCGCGCCGCTTGTGTCTCCGCCGGACGCCCTGGAACTCGACACCTCCCGGCTGACCTTCGCGGAACAGGTGGATGGCATCGCCCGCCTGGCCCGGACGATTTACCGGCTCCCGGCCCCCTAGCAGACCGGGGAGCGGCGGGTTAAGTTTGAGGGCTCCCGAACCTGGGCACTTCCGCCCGGCACGGGCTCAACCTCATCCCGCAGCCCCCCCGGTGCGGCCGACCCACGAAGGGATCGCATCCACATGTCCGAGCTGTCCGCTGCCCCGTCCGACCTGGACACCCCCGCCGCTTCCGACGAATCCCCCCGCCGCCGCTCCCCCCACACCGAGGGCTCGATGTCCTCGACCGGGCTGATGGTCCGCGCCGACCTCTATGACGAGGAGTACAGCGAGGACGAGTACGAGCAGATGCTCTCGATGTACGAGGGCACCATGGCCTCGATCGCCGAGGGCGAGATCGTCAAGTCGAAGGTCCTGCGCATCACCGAGAACGCCGTCATCCTCGACGTTGGCTTCAAGTCCGAGGGCTCGGTGGCCCTCGACGAATTCAAGGAGCCCCCGGCGGTCGGCGACGAGGTCGAGGTCTTCCTCGAGCACCTCGAGGACCAGGAAGGCGCCGTCGTCCTGTCCAAGAAGAAGGCCGACTTCATGCGGGTCTGGGAACGGATCCGGGTGGCCCACGAGGCGGACGAGCCGGTGGAGGGCACGCTGGTCAAGAAGATCAAGGGCGGCGTGGTCGTGAACCTGATGGGCGTGGACGCCTTCCTCCCCGGCAGCCAGATCGCGCTCCGCCGGGTGCCGAACATCGACGAGCTCCTGGGCCAGACCTACGAGTTCAAGATCATCAAGCTCAACAAGCGCCGGCGGAACATCGTCGTCAGCCGCCGCGTCATCCTCGAGCACGAGCGGGCGCACAAGCGCGAGCACCTGATGAAGGAGCTCCTCGTCGGCCAGGTGCGGAAGGGCGTCGTCAAGAACATCACCGACTTCGGGGCGTTCATCGACCTCGGCGGCGTGGACGGCCTGCTCCACATCACCGACATGTCGTACGGCCGCGTGTCGCACCCCACCGAGATGGTCGCCATCGGCCGCGAGGTCGAGGTCAAGATCCTCGACATCGACTGGCAGCGCGAGCGCATCAGCCTCGGCATGAAGCAGCTCCAGGAGTATCCGTGGAAGGACGTCGCCGCCAAGTACCCGGTCGGCACCCGCGTCCAGGGCAAGGTGGTCTCGATCACCAACTACGGCGCCTTCGTGGAGCTCGAGCCCGGCATCGAGGGCCTGGTGCACATCTCCGAGATGAGCTGGACCCGCAACGTCCGGCACCCCTCGAAGATCGTCAGCATCGGCGAGACGATCGAGGCGGTGGTCCTCAAGGTCGACGAGTCGGAGGAGAAGATCTCCCTCGGCATGAAGCAGACCGAGCAGGACCCGTGGATGATCCTGCCGCAGAAGTTCCCGGTGGGCACCCGGCTCCAGGGCAAGGTCCGCAACCTGACCAGCTTCGGCGCCTTCGTGGAAATCGAGCCCGGCATCGACGGGCTGATCCACATCTCCGACATGTCCTGGACCAAGCGCGTCCAGCACCCGTCCGAGGTGGTCAAGAAGGGCGACGCCGTCAACGTCGTCATCCTCAACATCGACGGCGAGAACAAGCGGATCTCCCTCGGCCTCAAGCAGGCGGAGGAGGATCCCTGGCTCCGCATCGGCGAGATCCTGCCGGTCGGCCACGAGCTCCGCGGCCGCGCCGTCCGCCTGATGGACAAGGGCGTCGTGATCGACCTCGGCAACGACCTCGAGGCGTTCGCCCCGATGTCGCAGCTCGGCGTCGCCAACATCGACAACCCGGGCGACGCGGTGAAGGAAGGCCAGCCGCTCGACGTGAAGGTCATCGAAGTGGACCCGATCCATCACCGCATCGTGGTGGCGGTCATCGGGTACCCCGACGAGCCGATCATCCCCCCGGTCAAGCCGGACTTCGACGAGTCGCCGGCGGACGAATAGCCAGGCGGGGAAGCGGGGAAGCGGGGATGGAACTGCAAGAGGGGCAGCCGACGGGTGGCTGCCCCTTACGCATTTCCACCCCGAACATCGTTGCGTCCCCGCTTCCCCGCTTCCCCGCTTCCCCGCCTAGCCATACATTCCCGGGATGCCTGATTCTCGAAAGCGCCTCGAAGAGCTCCATCGCCGCCAGGCCGAGGCCGAGCAGGGCGGCG
>CAYUOK010000012.1:0-20747 GCA_964446395.1 uncultured Gemmatimonadaceae bacterium
TCGAGGAGATGTCAGTCCGCTTCGGCATCAGCTACTTCCTTCAGGATCCGGTCGATGTCGATGGTCGGCCGCCAGCCGGTCGCGGCCCGAAGCTTGGCGGCGTCGCCCACCAGGTGCGTGATGTCCGCCGAGCGCATCAGGGCGGGGTCCGGCGCGGGGACGGCCGCCGTGCCGAGTTGCGCCGCCAGACGGCGGAAGAGCTCGTGGAGCGAGATCCCCTCGCCACGCGCCACGTTGTATGCCTCGCCGGGCGCACCGTGCGTGAGCAACGCAAGATAGGCGTTCACCACGTCCTGCACATGGAGGAAATCCCGGATCGGGTCGAGGTTGCCCGTCGGCACGCTGGCGGCGCCCGAGCGCCGGGCCGCGCGGAGTCGGGCGGCAAAGGCCGGCGTCACGGCGCGGTCGCTCTGCCCGGGCCCGGTGTGCGTGAAGGGCCGCGCGATGACCACGCGGAGCCCGGTGCGGCGGCCCACCTCCTGGGCCGCGACCTCCGCGCCGACCTTGCTGGCGGCGTAGGGGGAACAGGGGCGGAGCGGGTCGTCCTCGCGGCGCGGACGCTCCACGCCGCCACCGTAGACCTCCCCGGACGACACGACCAGCAGGACCGGATCGGATTCCCCCCGCTCACGCGAGCGGCCGAGGGTGTCGGCCAGCCGGGCGGTGCCCGCCGCGTTGACCGCCCACGCCACCCCGACGTCGCGCCGTGCGTCGGCGCCGGACGCGATGGCGGCCAGGTGCACCACCGCCTCGGGGCGGCTGGCGACGGCCGACTCGACCGAGGCGGTGTCGAGGACCTCGATCGGGACGCGGCGGACGGCGGCCCGCTCGGCTGGGGTGAGCCCCGGCACCTCGAGCGGCCCGCCGGGCCGGATGCCGGCCCACACCTCGTGGCCCGCCGCGAGCAGGGTGCGGACCAGCCACCGGCCTACGAACCCCTCCGAGCCGGTCACCAGCACCCGCATCAGCGCGCTCCCAGCCGCGCGAGGTCGGCGTCCACCATCATCTCGATCAGCTGCCGGAACCCGACCGTCGGCGTCCAGCCGAGCTGCTCGCGGGCGAGCGTCGCATCGGCGAGGAGGAGGTCCACCTCCGCGGGGCGGATGAAGGCGGGGTCGAGCTTCACGTACTTCTGCCACTCGAGCCCGGCGCGACCGAACGCCACCTCGACCAGGTCGCGCACGCTGTGCATGACGCCGGTGCCGATGACGTAGTCCCTCGGCGTGTCGGGCTGGAGCATCCGCCACATCGCGTCCACGTAGTCGCCGGCGTAGCCCCAGTCGCGGTGCGCGTCGAGGTTGCCGAGACGGAGTTCGTCGCTCATTCCCGCCTTGATGCGCGCCACGCCATCCGTGACCTTGCGGGTGACGAACTCGATGCCGCGCCGCGGCGACTCGTGGTTGAAGAGAATCCCGCTCACCGCGTAGATGTTGTACGACTCCCGGTAGTTGACGGTGATCCAGTGGCCGTAGGCCTTTGCCACTCCGTAGGGGGAGCGCGGGTAGAAGGGCGTCGTCTCCCGCTGCGGCGTCTCGGTCACCTTGCCGAACATCTCCGAGCTCGACGCCTGGTAGAAGCGGGCGGTCGGGTGGACGAGGCGGATCGCCTCCAGCATCCGGGTGACGCCGAGGGCGGTGAATTCGCCCGTCAGCACCGGCTGGGACCAGGAGGTGGGGACGTAGCTCTGCGCGGCGAGGTTGTAGACCTCGTGGGGCTTGGTCTGCTGCAGCGCCACCGTCAGCGAGTGCTGGTCGAGGAGGTCGGCCGGCAGCAGGGTGATGCGGTCGGCGATGTGGTCGATCCGGGCCAGGCCGTGGTGGCTGGTCCGGCGGACCACGCCGAAGACCTCGTAGCCCTTGGCGAGCAGGAGCTCGGCCAGATAGGAGCCGTCCTGGCCCGTGATGCCGGTGATCAACGCGCGCCTGCGCTCAGCCATGGCGCTCTCCCAGGGGTAGTTGTGTCCATGCGGGAACCGGGTTAGATTTCGCGGTTTCCAGCTGTTTCGTCAATGTCGTAACTGCTTGAGGGACGGACATATGGCACGGGTATGCACCGTGTGCGGCAAGGGGCCGGTCACCGGCAACAACGTCAGCCACGCCAAGAATCGCACGAACCGCCGCTGGTATCCCAACCTGCAGACCGTTCGCGTCCTCAAGGACGGCGCGCCGCGGCGTGTCCGCGTCTGCACCCAGTGCATCAAGGGCAACAAGATCGCCAAGGCCAGCTGACCCCCGGCGCGCCCGCCCGGGCCGCGCCGGCCGCATCGGCTGCTCGCTGTAAAAAAGGGGACCCTCGCGGGTCCCCTTCGTCGTTTCGGAGGTCGGCGATGCCACCCTTACTCCGAGAGCAACTCGATGCGAGCCACGTCGGCGCCGTCGCCGGGTCGGTGCCCCATCTTGAGGATGCGGGTGTAGCCGCCGGGACGGGCGGCGAAGCGCGGCCCGAGCTCGGCGAAGAGCCGGCCGAGCACCTCGCGGTCCTTGATGTTCCGGCCCACGAGCCGGCGGGCGTGCAGGTCGCCGCGGCGCGCCAGGGTGATGAGCTTCTCGGCGAAGGGCCGGAGCTCCTTGGCCTTGGCTTCCGTGGTCTGGATGGCCTCGTGCTTGAACAGGCTGGTGGCCATGTTGTTCAGCAGCGCGCGGCGATGGGCGGAGGTCCGGGACAGCTGGCGTCCCTTGGCACGATGGCGCATTTAGGCGATCTCCCCGTTGCTGGCGGCCGGAGTCGCGGAGGCGTCGGCGCCCTTGGGACGCAGCACGCCGGCGACCTCGTCGAGCACGTGGCCGAAGGCCAGGCCTTCCTTCTGCAGCAGCTCCACGATTTCGGACACGGCCTTTTCGCCGACGTTCTTGACCTTGAGGAGGTCGTCCTCGGTGTAGGCGATGAGGTCCTGCAACGTGCGGATGTTGGAGTTCTTGAGCGAGTTCAGCGACCGGACCGAGAGGCCGAGGTCGTCGATGGGGCGGTTCAGGCTGGCGCGGAGGTCGCCGCCGGCCTCGGAGATGACGGGCGCGGGCTCGCGCATGACCGGCACCTTGCCGAACTCGACGAAGTACCGGAAGTGCTCCTGCGCCAGGGCGGCGGCGTAGGCGACCGCGTCCTCGGGCGAGATGGTGCCGTTGGTCTCGACGGTGACCGTGAGGCGGTCGTAGTCGGTGCGCTGCCCGACGCGGGTTTCCGCGACGGTGAAGTTGGCGCGGGTGACCGGGTTGTAGATGGCGTCGATCCGGACCAGGTCCACCGGGAGCGAGCGGTCGAACGGGTGGAGCTCCGACTCGACGTAGCCGCGGCCCTTGTTGACGTAGAGCTCGGCGGAGACTTCCCGGTCTTCCTGCACGGTGAAGAGCAGGTGGTCGGGGTTGACGACGGTGACGGAGCCGTGCGGCTGGATGTCGCGCGCGTACACCGGGCCCGGGCCGTTCTTCTTGATGTGCAGGATGGCCTCGTCCACCTCGGGGGTCAGCACCAGCGTCAGCCCCTTGAGGCGCTGCACCACCTGGTGGATGTCCTCGAGGACGCCCTGGACGGTCTGGTGCTCGTGGACGACGCCGTCGAGCCGGAAGCCCCACACCGCGCTGCCGCGGAGCGAGGAGAGCAGGAGGCGGCGGAGCGAGTTGCCAAGCGTGTAGCCGAAGCCCCGCTCCAGCGGCTGGAGGCGGAACTCGGCGGCGTTCGGATTGTCCGTGCTCGGGATCATCTCGAGCAGGTGGGGACGGACGAGTCCGGTCAGGTCGATGGTCATGGTTCGGGCCGCCACTTACTTCGAGTAGAGCTCGACGATGAGCTGTTCCTGCGCGTTGACCGGGATGGCCTCACGCGTGGGACGCTCGACGTACCGTCCGGCGGCCTTGTCGCCGTCGACGGAGAGCCAGGATACCGGAGCCCCGCGCGACGCGTACTCCTGGGCCGCCTTGACGGCGACGAGATCGCGGCTGGACGGGGCGACCCGGACTTCCTGTCCGGGCATGACGTTGTACGACGCGATGTCCACCCGGCGGCCGTTGACCTCGACGTGGCCGTGGTTGACGAGCTGCCGCGCCGCCTTGCGGCTCGAGGCGAAGCCCATCCGGTAGACGATGTTGTCGAGGCGCGACTCGAGGGCGATGAGCAGGTTGGTGCCCTTGACGCCCGACTCGCGGGTGACGCTCTCGAACAGGTTGCGGAACTGGCCCTCGGTGAGGCCGTACATCCGCTTGACCTTCTGCTTCTCGCGGAGCTGCTTGGAGTACTCGGACGGCTTGCGGCCGCGGCCGGTGCCCTGCCCGTGCTGGCCCGGCGCGTACGCCCGGCGCTCGACGGCGCACTTTTCCGTGAGACAGCGGGTGCCCTTCAGGAAGAGCTTCGTGCCCTCGCGACGGCAGAGCCGGCAGCTGGGTCCAGTGTAACGCGACATTGTTAGACCCGCCGCTTCTTCGGGGGACGGCACCCGTTGTGGGGAATCGGCGTGACGTCGCGGATGGAGACGACACGCAGGCCGACGGAGGCGAGCGCCTGGATGGCGGACTCGCGGCCGCTGCCGGGGCCCTGCACGCGGACATGCACCCGGCGGACGCCGAGGTTCATGGCCTCACGGCCGGCGCCTTCCGCGGCCACCGTGGCGGCGAACGGCGTGGACTTCTTGGAGCCCTTGAACCCGGCCTTGCCGGCCGTACCCCATGCAAGGGCGTTGCCCTTCATGTCGGTAATGGTGATGAGCACGTTGTTGAAGGTGGCCGAGATGTGGGCGATGCCCTCGGACTCGACGATCTTCTTGGACCGCTTGGCGCTGGGCGCCTTCGGCGCAGTAGTCGGTGCTGTCATGGTTACTTCTTCGTCGCCTTCTTCTTGCCCGCGATGGCCCGGCGGGGACCCTTCTTGGTCCGGGCGTTGGTATGGGTACGCTGACCGCGCACGGGGAGGCCCCGGCGGTGACGCGACCCGCGATAGCTGCCGATGTCCATCAGCCGCTTGATGTTCATGGCCACTTCAGTCCGGAGGGCGCCCTCGACCTTGAGCGCGCGCTCGATGAACTGCCGAAGCCGGGCGACTTCCGCGTCCGAGAGATCCCGGACCCGGGTGTCGGGGCTGACGCCGGCCTCGGTGAGGATCCGGACGCTCGTGGGACGGCCAACCCCGAAGATGTACGTCAGGGCGATTTCGACCCGCTTCTCGCGCGGAAGGTCCACGCCTGCAATGCGTGCCATGATCAGCCCTGCCGTTGCTTGTGCTTGGGATTGCGCTTGCAAATGACGCGAACAACGCCCTGTCGCTTCACGACTTTGCAGTGTTCGCAGATTGGCTTGACGCTCGAACGAACCTTCACGGAATCTCTCCAGGACCAAACTTTGAGGTAGCTGACCAATATAGACCCGGCCCCAGATCAACGCAAGGGAATTCCTACGGGGCGATCCGGACCTCGGTCAGCACCCAAACCGTTCGCCCGCGGCGATATCCGAGCAGGATCGTCGCCTGCCGTTCCCCCGGGATTCCCACCAAACGATAGTGCCGGCTCAATTCCACATACCCCTGGAGCGAATCCACTGCCCGGGCCGCGATCAGGAGTGTCGTAACTTCTTCTGTACCTTGCACATATGACACTAGCAACGCCCTCGCCTGGTCCGCCGCGATCGGTGCCGACTGGTTGCCGGGGGGAAGGGTGACAAGCAGCCGCCCCCCTCGCGCCGGGGCCACGAAGGCGGCCAGGTCGCGGCGTTGCCAGGAGGCACGGGCGCTGTCGCCGGCCTCGGACAAGGAGGCGGGGAGGCGGGGAAGCGGGGATGTTTGACCGGCGGCCCCTTGGGCGAGGACGAAGACCGCCGCGGCCGCGAGCGTACCCCTCATCCGGCCCCGGCCTCCGCCATGAACTCGGCCAGCACCGCGGCCGGGTTCGGAGCGTTCAGGATCGGTCGGCCGACCACGAGGTGGGTGGCACCCCGGGCGGCGGATTCGCGGGGCGCGGCGATCCGGACCTGGTCCCCGGCAGCGTCGGCGGCCCGACGGATGCCCGGCACCACGATCCACGCGCCCGCCCCCAAGGCGGGGCGGACCACCTCGACCTCCGCAGGGGAGCAGACCACACCGCGGAGCCCAGCCGCGGCGGCCGCCGCGGCCAGTCGCGCGACCTCGCCCCGCAGCTCGACCTCTGGGCGCCCGGTGGCGGCGGCGTACCCGGTGGCGTCGTGGGAGGTGAGGACCGTCACCCCGACGAGTCCGACTCCGCCCGCGGCGGCCTGTGCCGAGGCGAGCATGGCGGCACCGCCGAGGGTGTGGACGGTGGCCATGGACACGCCGAGCGACGCCGCGGCCGAGACGGCACCGGCCACGGTGTTGGGGATGTCGTGCCACTTGAGGTCGAGGAAGATCTCCAGGCCACGCGCACGCAACTCGCGGAGCAAGGGGGCGCCTTCGCGCGTCATCAGGACCGACCCGACCTTGACCCATCGCAGTTCCGGCAGCCGATCGAGCAGCCGGCGTCCGGCATCCGCCGAGTCCACGTCGAGCGCCAGGATGATCTCAGCCATGCCGGCGCTCCAGCTCCCGGATGACGCGCCCGGGGAGCCGTGGGTCCGCCATGCCCCCCGTCCCGATCCCGACCAGCGAGGCGCCGGCGGCCAGGTACTGGCGGGCGTCCTCCGCGCTGCGGACGCCGCCGAGGCCGATCACCGGGAAGTCGCCCGCGCGCTCACGCACCCGCCGCACGGCGAGCACTCCCGCAGGGAGGAGCGCCGGGCCGCTCGCGCCGCCGTTGCCGTTGCCGAGGCGCGGCACGCCCTGCGGATCGAGCGCGAGGCCGGGGAGGGTGTTGACCACCGACACCCCGTCGGCGCCGGCGTCGCGCGCCACGACCGCCATGCCCGCGATGTCCGGAAGCACCGGGGAGAGCTTGGCCACGAGCGGACGCTTCGTGGCCCGGCGGCACTGCGCGATGATGGCGGACACCGACCCCGCATCGGCGCCGAACTCGATGCCGCCGGCGGCGGTGTTGGGGCAGGAGAGATTCAGTTCGTAGGCGGTGATGCCCTCGAGATCGTCGAGGCCCTCGATGACGGCCGCATATTCCTCGAGCGTGAACCCGACCACGTTGACCAGCACCCGCGCCGCCCGGAGACGGCCGAGCAGCCAGGGCAGTTCGGCGGCGCGCACGTGCGCGAGACCGGGATTGGCAAGGCCGACCGAGTTGAGCATCCCTCCCCGGAACTCCGCCACCCTGGGCGGCGCGTTGCCCACCCTCGGCTGGAGCGACACGGCCTTCGTGACCAGGCCCCCGAGCCGGTCGAGCTCCATGACGCCGTCGAGCTCGCGCCCGTATCCGGCAGTTCCCGACGCCAGCAGGATCGGGTTCTGGAACCGGACGCCGAAGACGTCGCGGGCGAGCGGCGCGAGGACCATCTACTTGAGTTCGTCCTGCGGACGCTGGCCCGGGGGCGGGCCGCCGGCGGGGGCGCGCCGGCCCGCGGGCGTCCGCCCCACCGGCCCGCCACCGGTGTAGGCCTGCAGGGAATCCTCGAGCGCCAGCACGGCCGGCGTGACGTCGCCCGCGACGAGGAGGAGGTAGGGGCTGCCCGGGTACTCGACCTCGATCCGCTGGAAGATCGAGTCGGCGCGCGCCGGTTCGAGGGCGGCGAGCGCGAGCATCGCCTTGGGCGCGTACGGAGAGGCCGGCCACCAGGCGGGGATCGCGGCGAAGAGCTGGGCCGCGATCCGCGGCGCCGGGAGGCTGTCCCGGACCGCCTCGGCCAGGGAGAAGGTCGCGAGGTCTCCCTGGCTGCTGCCCGGCGCCACCGAGTCGGCGTAGACCCGGGCCCGTGTGAGGATCCGGAGATAGCGGATGGCCTGGATCGAAGCGGGGCCGCCGACCTCGCTCAGCGAGGTCAGGTCCTCCCGGGCGAGTTCGAGCTGCGCGAGTGTGTCGGCTTGGCCGATGATGTACTCCGCCACGCGGAGCCGGGCCATCAGCGAGGCGAAGGTGACGGGGTCCGCAGCGCCGGCGGCCCGCAGCCGGGCCAGGCCCGAGTCGGGGTTCGTGGTGAGCAGGCGCAGGCCGTCGGCCAGGAGGAGCTGGTCGCGAGCTTCCGTCGAGAGACCGGGCAGGGCGAGGACGTCGGTGGTCAGACGCGAGGCCAGGCCCTGATCCACCCGGCCGATGCCGGCCAGGGTCGAATCCCAGGGTACCGTGAGGTCCTGGCGGGCAAGCGCCTGGTCGATCAGCGGCACCGCCTCGGCGAGGTCGCCCAGCCCGCTGTAGTCCGCCGCTCGTTCGGCATCGAAGACGGGACCCTGCAGTCCGTCCAGCGTGGCGAGCGCGGCCCCGTACTCGCCGTGCATGCGCAGGATGCGGGCGTGCTCCAAGCGGGCCTGGACCCGGACGGCGGAATCAGGGCTGGCCAGCAGCCCGACGAACGCCTTGTCGGCGCCGTCGAGGTTGCCCGCGGCGAGGTAGCAGCCGCCGAGGAGGATCCGGGCCTGCTGCGCCACGTCGGGGCTGTCGCCCGACATGGAGGCCGCCTCGAGCGCCGGTATGGCACCGGCGCAGTCGTTCCGGTGGACCATCGCCTCGCCGCGGATCAGCTGGGCGTTGTCCGCCCAGGTGCTGTTCGGGTGGCGCGCCACGACCGAGTCGGCCCGGACCTCGGCCTGGGCCCAGTACCCCTGGGCCTCAAAGGTGCGCCCCTGCGCCTCGGCCTTCCTGGCGCGCTCCGCGAAACGGTTGGCGTTGAACATCCCGTTGTAGTACACACACCCCGCGAACAGGGGGAGCAGCAGCGGCAGGAGGCGCCTCACCGGGCCGGCCCCGCGGCGCGCGCGCCGCTCTTCCACTCGAACTCGAGCAGGTAATCCACCACGGCATCGGCCAGGGCGCGGGCAATCTTCTGCTGACCAGACTTAGACGCGAGAAACTTCGCGTCCGACGGGCTCGAGCCGTAGCCCATCTCGACCAGCACGCCCGGGCGCCGCCCTGTGTTGAGCACGGCCAGATCGTTCCGCTGCTTTACGCCCCGATTGACCCCGGGGTGGGCCGGCTCGAGGTGGGCCTGCATCAGGGCGCCCGCCCGCGCCGACTCGCGGAGGTACTCGTTCATCTGCAGGTCCCGCAGGATGAACGCGAGCGGCCCTCCGGCAAGGTCCTGGTCCTGTTCGCTCTCGAATCGGAGCGCCTCGTTTTCGGTCTGGGCCACCCGGGCGGCGTCGGCGGAGTTTTCTTCGCCGATGATCAGCGTACTGAAGCCGGTGACCGACCGGTAATCGCGTCGCGTCCGGGGGAGAGCGTCCACGTGCAGGCTGACGAACAGGTCGCAGCTGGCATCGCAGGTGGGGGCGCGCTGCAGGAGGTTGGGGCGGGTGTCGGTGGTGCGCGTCATCCGGACGGTGATCCCGCGCCGCGTCAACTCGTCGCGCAGGAGCAGCGCCACCTGGAGGGTGATGTCCTTCTCGGTGATCCCAGGGGGAAGGTACCGGCCGATCGTGCCCGGGTCGTTCCCTCCGTGCCCGGCATCCACCGTCACGATGTGGCCCGGCAAGAGGCCGTTGGGCAGGCGCTTTGGCGCGGGCGGCGCGGCGGCGGCCGGGCCCCGCTGCACGAGCCGGCCGGCCTCCCGGTCGAAGCTGTAGAGCTCGCCGAGGTACCGGGGGAGAATGTCGGCCACGAACTGGTACGGCACGAAGAGCGAATCGCCCCGGTCGAAGGCCGGGACGGCGAGCGGCTCGACCCGGTCGTTGAGGCGGAAGAGCGGCGCGTGCGGCAGGAAGGAGAAGTCCTGGCGGGAAATCACCACGGTCACCCACGCGCCGTCCTGCCGGACGGTGCCGCCCAGCGCGGCCGCGAGGGGGAACGCCGCGACCATGGGCCGTCCGTCGGCGTCGGCGGAGACCGCCAGGCGCGTCTCGCCGCGCGGCGTGGCCACCACCAACTGCGCGGGCGCGTGGGGGCCGGCCAGCGACGCGAGGAGCGCGAGGGCGATCATCGCTGGCGACCGACGGCGATGGCGCGCGCGGTCTCGCGGTCCATCATCCGCTCCTTGAGCGCCTGGCGCTTGTCGTGCTGCTTCTTTCCGCGCCCCAGCCCGATGGCGATCTTGGCCTTGCCGCGGCTGAAGTAGAGCTCGAGCGGCACGAGGCTCAGCCCCTCGCGCTCGACGGAGCCGATGAGCCGGTTGATTTCGCGGCGATGGAGGAGGAGCTTGCGCGAGCGAACCGGTTCGTGGTTGTACCGGTTACCCTGGGCGTACGGCGTGACGTTCATTCCCTCGAGAAACACCTGTCCCCCGGACACCCGGGCATACGCCTCCTTGATGGAGGCCTTTCCGCTGCGGAGCGACTTGACCTCCGTGCCGGTCAGCACCAAGCCCGCCTCCCACGTCTCGAGGATGTGGAAGTCGTGGGTCGCCTTGGGATTGCGGGCGACCGAATGCCGGCGCTCCGTGGGCGCATCCGATTTGGTGGGCATGGCAGGTCGTAAACCCAAGATAGACAGTGGGTTCCGAAGGGTCAACGGCCCGCTTGACTGCGAGGAGGGCGTTCCGCTACCTTTGCCGCCCACGCCGAAGTGGTGGAATTGGTAGACGCGCTGCGTTCAGGGCGCAGTGGGCGCAAGCCCGTGGGGGTTCGAGTCCCCCCTTCGGCACTCTTCCTTCCTCAGTACCGCACCATCTCCCGATCAACCTCCAGGGCCCACCGGTCGATGCCGCCGGCGAGGCTCCGCACGCGGGGAAACCCGACACTGCGGAGAAACGTGGCCGCCTGCATCGAGCGCACGCCGTGGTGGCAGTACGCCACGATGTCGGCGGACGCATCGAGCGCATTCGCCAGGCCGGGGAGCCGCGAGAGCGGCGCCAGCCGCGCGCCCTCGAGGCGCACCAGTTCCCATTCGGGGGTCTCCCGCACATCCACCAGCACCACCGGCCGCCCCGCGGAGAGTTCGCGCTGCAGCTCGACCGGGGTCACCTCCATCCCGGCGGGCGGCGCCGACTCGACGACGCCGCAGAAGGCCTCGTAGTCGATCAGCTCGCGCACGGTGGGCGAGTCGCCGCAAAGCGGGCAGGCGGGATCCCGCTGCAGCGCGAGCTCGCGGAACTGCATGCCGAGGGCGTCGAAGAGCAGTAGCCGCCCGATGAGCGGCTCGCCGATGCCGAGCAGCAGCTTGATGGCCTCCATGGCCTGGATGCTGCCGACGACACCCGGCAGCGCGCCGAGCACCCCCGCCTCCGCGCACCCGGGCACCATGCCGGGAGGGGGCGGCTCCGCGTAGAGGCACCGGTAACACGGTCCATCGGAGGCGGCGAAGACGGAGGCCTGGCCTTCGAACTGGAAGATGGCGCCGTAGACGTCCGGGATGCCGGCCAGGAAGGCCGCGTCGTTGACGAGGTAGCGGGTCGGGAAGTTGTCGCTTCCGTCGAGCACGACCTCGAAACCGCTGAAGATCCGCTGCGCGTTGGCGGCGGTGAGCCGGTCGGGAAACGACTCGACCGTCACGTGCGGATTGAGGTCGTGAATGCGCGCGCGGGCGGACTCGAGCTTCGGCGCGCCGAGGGTGGAGGTGCCGTGCAGCACCTGGCGCTGGAGGTTGCTCACGTCCACGACATCGGCGTCCACCAGGCCGATGGTCCCGACGCCAGCGGCGGCGAGGTAGAGCGCCGCCGGCGAGCCAAGCCCCCCTGCCCCGACCACCAGGACGCGCGACTGCTTCAGCCGGCGCTGGCCGGCTTCGCCGACGTGCGGGAGGATGAGGTGTCGGGAGTACCGCTGGAACTCCGCGGCGGAGAGCGGGGGCAGTTCGGGGTGGGTGTGGTCAGCCATGGGCGGCGCCCGCGGCGCTCAGGACGCCGTGGCGATCCCGACGAGTTCCTCGACCCGGGACTCTTCCTGCATCAGGTCGGTCAGGGTGACGCCCTTGAGAAGGTCGTCCACCCGGTTGCGGAGCGCGCGCCAGACCGGACGGATGCTGCACTGGGCGCCGTTGCCGCAGCGCTCGTCGTCCACCTGGTGGGTCTCGCAGTTGATTTCGAAGACCTGGTGATCGCAGGCGGCCATCACGTCGTGGACGGAGATCGTCTCGGGCGCGCGAGCGAGCAGGTACCCGCCGCGGGCGCCGCGGACGCTCTCGACCAGGCCGGCTCGCCGGAGGCGGAGGAGGATCTGTTCGACGTAGTCGCCGGGGAGGCGCTCAGACTCGGAGATGTCCCGCGCCGCCACCGGCCGTTCACCGCCCCGCCGCGCCAGATGCAGCGAGATGATGAGGCTGTATTCCGTCCAGGTTGTGACTCGCATGGGTTCAATATGGGAGCGCGGCGATGGGAATTCAACCGCGCCCCCGCCTGGGCTCACCCGCCGCCGGGGAGCCCCTTCCCGCCGGGGACGCCAAGCTCGGTCATGGCGCGGAGGTCGAGGATCTCCTCGAGCTCCTTCCCCTTCAGGATGCCCCGCTCGGTGACGAGCTGCTTGACCGTCAGCCCGGTGGCGATCGCCTCCTTCGCGAGCTTGGCCGACTCGGCGTAGCCGATCTTCGGGGCCAGCGCCGTGACCAGCGCCGGGCTGCGCTCCAGCCAATAGGCGCACTGCGCGGCGTCGGCGGTGATCCCCTCGACGCAGCGCTCCGCGAAGACGCGGGTCGCATTGCCGACGATCATCAGGCCGAAGACGATGTTGTGGGTCATGACCGGCATCATGACGTTCAGCTCGAGCTGCCCCGCCTCGGCGGCCATGGCGACCGTGACGTCGAGTCCCAGCGCCTGGTAACAGACCTGGTTGACCATCTCGGCGATGGACGGGTTGACCTTTCCCGGCATGATGCTCGAGCCGGGCTGGACCGCGGGGAGCCCGATCTCCGCGAGCCCGGTGCGGGGGCCGGAGGCGAGGAGGCGGATGTCGTTCGCGATCTTGTTGAGGTCGAGCACCCAGGCGCGGAGGGCGCCGCTGAAGCTCGCGATATCGCCCATGGACTGCATGAGCTGCACCCGGTCCTCGCCGACCTCGAGCTCGAGGCCGGTGATCTCACGGAGATGCTTGACCATGAGTGCGGGATACTGCGGCTCGGCGTTGATGCCGGTGCCCACGGCGGTGCCGCCGATGCCGAGCGCGCGGACCCATCGCGCCGCCTCGACCAGCTTGGCCCGATGGCGGACCACGGTGTGGCCATAGGCCGTGAACTCCTGACCGAGCCGTATCGGCGTGGCGTCCTGCAGGTGGGTGCGCCCGGACTTGATGATCGGATCGAACTCCTTGCCCTTCGCCAGGAAGGCCTTCGCCAGCCGGTCCATCGCCTCGAGGAGGGGCGGCAGGGTGGCGAGCGCGGCGAGCCGCATGGCGGTGGGGATCACGTCGTTGGTGCTCTGCGCCATGTTGACGTGGTCGTTCGGGTGCACCGGCGCGTAACTGCCGCGCGCGCCGCCGAGCAGCTCGTTGGCCCGGTTGGCGAGCACCTCGTTGCAGTTCATGTTGTGGCTGGTGCCGGCGCCGGCCTGGTAGACGTCCACGACAAACTGGTCCCGATGGTGGCCCGACAGCACCTCGGTGGCCGCGGCAGCGATGGCGTCCGCCAGCTTCGCCTCGAGGCGGCCGGTTTCCTTGTGCGTCAGGGCGGCGGCCTTCTTGATCTGGATGACCGCGTCCACGAAGGCGGGGAGGGGCCGGAGGCCGGAGATCGGGTAGTTTTCGACGGCACGCAGCGTCTGGATGCCGTAGAGCGCGTCGGCGGGGACGGCCTTCTCGCCGAGGGGATCTTTTTCGATGCGAGTCGTCATGTCAGTCTACCGGGTGATCGGGAATCGATTCACGCGCGAGTCCGAGGAGATCCGATGAGCGAGTATTTCACGAGCGTCGCGGAGCATGTGTCCTTCGCCGAGGGGAAGTTCACCAAGGCCGACCTGGCGCGGGGCGCGCACCTCTTCGCGGGGCTCAACTGCTTCGAGCCGGGGCAGTCCCAGGCAGTCCACGCCCACGACGGCGCGGATAAATTTTACCTCGTGCTGGAGGGAAAGGCGAGGATGCGGGTCGGCGAGGAGGAACTCGACGCGGGCGCCGGGACGCTGGTGTGGGCGCCGGCGGGGGTGCCACACGGGGTGGTGCGCGCTCTCGAGCGGAGCGTGATGCTGGTGGCGATGTCGAAGGGGTAGGAAGTCAGCCGGGAGGGCCGGCCGGCAATTCCACCTCATACTCCTCCGTCTTGTACGCCACGAATCCGCGGCGCAGGTAGTTGGGCAGCGCCGCCTCGCCGTCGAGGGTGCAGGTGTGGAGCCAGACTCGCGTGGCACCCAGCGCCCACGCGTCCCGCACCGCCTCCGATACCAGGAACCCACCCAGTCCCATCCCGATCCGGTCCGGAACGAGCCCGATGTGCGCCACCTCGACGGAGCCGTCGTGGTGATGGTTGAGTTCGTAGTACCCGGCGGGGGCGCCGTCGGCGTAGAGCACCCGCAGGTACACGGTCGGCTGGGCCAGGTGCTGGCGGATCGTCTCGTCGCTCCACTCCCGCCGCTCGAACCAGTTCCAGGGACCGCCCACCGTCGCGTAGAGCCACCGGAAGAAGGCGGGTGGGCAGTCGTGGACCGGCTCGACGCGGGCGTCGGCGGGGCTCCGTGTCGGTGCGCGGAGATCGGCCGGACTCAATTGCTGGAGGTAGGTGCGCGTGGCGGAGACGGTGGGCATCGACTCAGTCGGAGCAGTCGCCCAGGGGATAGACGGTGCCGCAGTTGGGGCAGGGATTCTTGCAGCCCCAGGCGCGGGGACGGACTTCGAAGCCGCAGCGGTTGCAGAGCTTGGCGGCAGGAGGCGGGGAAGCGGGGACGCGGGGAAGGCGGCCCACCTCGGATTCACTCAAGTCTGTAGACCCCGGTGAGGAACGGATTGGTGTTCCGCTCGACCCCGATGGTGGTGTCGGGTCCGTGGCCGCTGTGGACGATCGTGGTGTCGGGCAGGGTCAGGAATTCACGCTCGATGGAGGCGAGCAGGGTGGCGGTGTCGCCGCCGGGCAGGTCGGTGCGCCCGACTGAGCCGCTGAAGAGGACGTCGCCGCCGAAGACCCGGCCGTGGCCCACCAGCGCCACGCTGCCCGGCGAGTGCCCCGGCACGTGGCGCACGTTGAAGCGGACGCCGCCGAGGGACAACTGCTCACCCGGCCGCATCTCGTCGGTCGTGGGCGGGGCGGGCGGCAGCCGGAGGCCCATCCAGGCCGCCTGCTGCGGGAGGTTGTCGTAGAGCGGCCGGTCGAGCGGGTGGAGCCAGATGGGCACCGGCCAGCGGCGGACGACGTCAGCAACGCCCATGACATGGTCCACGTGGGCGTGGGTCAGCCAGATGACTTCGAGTTTCCATCCCCGCCGGTCGAGCTCGGCCAGGATGCGTCCGCTCTCCTCGCCGGGGTCGATCATCGCCGCCGCCCCGGTGGCCGGGTCGGCCACGAGGTAGCAGTTCTGGGCGAACTGCCCGTTCGGGATGGAGACGACGATCGGCTCAGGCAACGGCGGCGGCCTTCCGTTCGGTCAGGAACTTCTCGACGGCGATGGCGGCGGTGGTCGCGTCGCCCACGGCGGTGGTCACCTGGCGGGTGAGCTGGACGCGCACGTCGCCGGCGGCGAAGAGGCCGGGGATGGAGGTCATCATCCGGTCGTCGGTGATCATGTAGCCCGACGGGTCGTGGGCGAAGTGCTGGGTGACGAGCCCGGTATTGGGCTTGAAGCCGACAAAGACGAAGCAGCCGGTGACCGGCAGGGTGGACGTGGCACCCGTGACGGTGTCCTTGAGGCCGAGCCCCTGGAGTCCGCCGGGTCCGCCCGTCATCTCGGTGACCACCTTGTTCCAGATCACCTCGATCTTGGGATTGGCGAAGAGCCGGTCCTGCAGCAGCTTCGACGCGCGGAACTCGTCGCGCCGGTGGATCACGTACACCTTCTCGGCGTAGCGGGTCAGGTAGGACGCCTCTTCCACCGCGGCATCGCCGCCGCCCACCACGGCGATCGTCTGCCCCTTGAAGAACGCGCCGTCGCAGACGGCGCAGTACGAGACGCCCTGCCCCGCGTACTCGAGCTCCCCTGGCACGCCGAGCTTGGTGGGAGTGCCGCCGGCGGTCAGGATCACGGTCGGCGCCTCGAACGTCGTCCCCGAGCTGCAGGCCACCTCGAAGATGCCGTCGTCACGCCGTGCCACGGTCTCGACGTTTTCCTGCCGGATGTCGGCACCGAACTTCTGGGCGTGCTCAGCCATCAGCCTAGCCAGCTCGTGACCCTTGACGGTGGCGAATCCGGGGTAATCCTCGATGAGGTCGGTATTGAGGAGTTCGCCCCCCGGCACCCCGCGCTCGAGGACGACGGCGTCCAGCATGCCGCGGCCGGCGTACATGCCGGCACAGAGGCCGGCTGGACCGGCACCGATGATGATCAGGTCGTGGGCGGAGCGGGACATGGGGCACACCAGTCAAGAGGTTGCGATCATTAGGCCGCGGGGAAGCGGGAAAGCGGGGACGCGGCCCGGGTTCAAATATAGAACAATCGCGGGTTCCCGAGCAGGCGAAGGGCCGTGGCGTGAGTTGCGCCGGGCCAGGCCGCCGAAGGCGCAGCATTTACAGATCAAGTTGCGGGGCGTAGCATAGTGCACCGTGAGGGGCGGGCAATTGCGCTGTCGCAGGCAGCTGCGTTGGCATCATTACAGGATGTGCCGTACCGTCCGCGGTGCATCAATCACTTCACACCGAGCGCACAATGACATCGTCGGACACCGATCGCTCCGAAGTCGTCGTCGTCGACGTGCAAATGCCGTTCATGTCGATGGTGACATTCATGGTCAAGTGGACCTTGGCCTCCATTCCTGCGCTCATCATTCTCGCCGTGATTGCTGCGGTGCTTGCAGGGATGTTCGCCGGGCTCTTCTCAGGACTGGCGAGCAGCTGACCGCTGGGTGGGCCACCGGGTCCGTGCATGCTGGAGGCGAGGGTGCAGGGGTCCTGGCAGCGGAGGCCCGTTTCGTTCGACTGACGATCACTCACCTCGCACGAGGCACCAAATGCGCCGTGACTTGTTGAGCAACCCGGATCGCCGAAGCTGCCGGCGCCACATGACCGTGGTGTGCAGCATCCTGTCGCTGGCAGCCGTCGCCACGGCCCCGTTCACGCCGAGGACCGCGGCGGCCCAGGAGAGCCGCACCAAGGTCGAGTATGCCGTGGAGTTCCGCACCACCGGTGCACTGCTCGACCGCAATTGCGCGGCCACCGGCATCGATGTTCTCACCGGGACGATCGTGGGATTCGAACCGGCGCTCCCTGACGAAGACAACGAATACGTCGGCACGCTCAAACGCACTACGAGGATCACCACCTGCGGCACACGCCGGAATGCCGCGGGCATCGACGTCGTCTGCAGCATCGAGTATGTCGCCGACGGCTTCGCGGACGTGCTGTTCACTCTGTCCGAAGGCCAACGCGGGGCGTACCTCGAGTACATCCCTGACCGCGCGGCGTGGGCCTCGCTGCTGCCGCCCCGGCCTGCCGGTGTGGGCAACAGCACGGTCACGGGGACCTGCGACCCGGCAGAACTCGCCGAGCTGGAAGGTGCCTACGACGAGGGGCAGACCGCCGGGAGCCCAAACGGGCAGCCGCTCGAGGTGCCGGGATTCCCGCCCCTCAGCCCACGGCCCTCGTTCCCGTTCGCGTTCCCGCCCACGCCACCGCAGAGCATCTGGACCCTGACCGTGCTTGACCGGCGGCCATGAGCACGGTGTGCGCCACGGCCGACACCCTTCCGGGAGGTCTTCGGCGATGAGAATCCCACCCGTTCCGGCGATCCCGGCCGGTCTGATCGCCCTGACCGTCGCGGCTGCGACGCTGGCCGCCCCTTCTTCTGCTCACTCGCCCCCGCTCGCGCCCACCGCCCGCCGGACGCCGGGCGCCGCGTGCTCGCTCACGCCGGCACAGGAGCGGACCGCGCTCGACGCGTTCGACAAGATGCTGCCCGTGCTCACCCATCCCCGCTGCCTGAACTGCCACGGAGGTCTCAACCCCTACGTCGATCCCCTGGTGGGACGGCACCTCGGCGGCGCCATGGTCGATTCGGTGACCCATGAACCGCTGCGGGCCGACGCCTGTGTGGACTGCCACGGCGAGCTGCCCGGGTGGGACACGCCCGGCGAGGCGATGTTCTTCGTCGGGAGGAGTCCCAGGGATCTCTGTATCCAGTTCAAGGAGTTCGCGCCACAGGGAGGACAGGAGTTCGTCACCCACATCACGCACGAACCCCATGGTCCGCAGTTCATCGCGACTGCTTTCCTCGGCAGGCGTGCGCTCAACACGATGGGTGAAGTGACCTACGAGGAGGCGACGGGGCATCCGTTGACGGCAGAGAAGCCGCCGGGCACTCACCAGCAGCTCATCGCCGACGCCACGCGCTGGGCCAACGCCATCGGGTCCGGCTGGAACGAGACGCCGGCGTGCGGCTGCGAGCTCGGCGGGGAGTGGCACGGCACCGTCACCGCCCACGCGGTGTTCGAAGACGCCGGCATGCCCGGGACGATGACCATCACCTCGAGCGCCACCGTCATGCTCGAGCGGGTCCCGACACCGGGCTACGCCTCTGGACGCCGAGTGCAGGTCTATCAGGCCACAGGCGGAACCGTCCGGTGGGACGCCCTCGTCAGCGGGGGGTGTCGCGGCAACGCCGGGGGAACGCTGCCCCTGGACGAAATGGACGTCGACGGCAATCCGATGCTCGAGCTGCGGCTCGACCAGGACGCCAACGGGTCGCTCACCTACCAGCCGACGACGGGGAGTCAGCCAGAACTCTGGTCCCCCATCTTCAACGTGCAATGCACCATGGGGGGACAGTCGGTCGCCCTCCCGACCACGAACCTCCTGCCGACCTGGTGGCACTACGATATCCCCAACCCGCCGGTCTCGGCCGACCTCAACCGGCTCAAGGGGAGCTACCGGTGGGCTCCGACTCCAGGCACCACCGTTCTCTGGCAGTGGGACTTGAAGCGGATCCAGTGAGGTGGGGTCCGCGCAAGTCCCACCGCCGCCCAAGGAGCATCACATGATCGTGCACGGGCTCACGCCGATCCTCAACGTCTCCGACCTCGAAGGCAGCTTCGCGTGGTTCGCGAAACTCGGCTGGACCGAGCTGTGGCGCTGGGGTGAGCCGCCGGGCTTCGGGGCGGTCCGATCGGGCCAAACAGAGATTTTCCTGTGCTGTGGCGGTCAGGGGGGCCGCGGGAAAGGCGAGAACACCAGCACATTCGCCACCTGGCAGGACGAGATGGCCGACAAGGGCTGCTGGATGAGCTGGTGGGTGGACGACGTCGATGCGTTCCACGCCGAGTGCCTGGCCCAGGGCATCGACGTCACCTGGCCGCCGACGGACATGCCGTGGCACGTCCGGGAGATGCATATCCGGCACCCCGACGGCCACGTCTTCCGGGTGGGAAAAGGAACTGAGTCGGCGTAAGGGTCACGCCGTTCGTGGGAAGCAATCATCGCCCGCGGAACCGTACCTCCATCCTCACCAGAAAGGTTGTCCATGCGATTCCCGATCCTGTTCGGTGCCGTGATCCTGCTCGCCTCCTGCGCGTCCGGCAAGCAGGCCAAGCCCGCCCCCGCCTCCGCCACGGTCGAGGAACTGGGGCGGATGAACCGCGATTTCGCTGCCGCGCTCAACGCCAAAGACGCGGCGCTGGCCGCGTCGTACTACACCGAGGACGCGGTGGTCATTCCCCCGGGGGAGGCGATGGTCCAGGGCCGGGCAGCGATCGAGGCGTACTGGAAGGCCGGTATCGAGCAGGGGGGCGTGCGCGACGCCTCCGTCGAGACCATCAAGGCGGAGAGTTCCGGAGACATCGGCTACGAAATCGGGGTCTTCACGCTGACGATGAACGGTCCGGACGGGACGCCGGTGCAGGAACGGGGCCGCTACATCGAGCTGCTCAGGCGCGGCGCGGACGGGAAGTGGTACTCGACCGCAGGCATCTGGAACCCGGCGCCTCCTGCGGCGCCGTGACCCCCAGGTGAGCGGCGGCCCGGGCGACTCTAGCGCAACGAACGCTGCTCGCCCGGCTCCACCAGCACGAGCGCATTCGGGTACATCCCTTGGACCTCTCGCTTCACCCGCGCGGCCTCACCGGGGGGCACGTGGCTCGCCACCCAGGTCCGCGGTCGAATCGCGCTGCGCAAGGAATCCGACCCGCCCACCAGGTACCAGAACGGCACGATGGCGATGTCGATGCGCTCGGCGTCGAGGTGCAAGGCGCGGTACGTGTCCACGTTCGGATCCGCGTCACCCACGTGCAGGATCCGCAGCCCCCCGATCTCGATCAAGTAGCCCACATTCTCCGCGAGCCGCGTCCGGGTTGGATTGTGCGGGAGGCCCAGTGCGGTGACTCCGTCCACCACCCGCTCCCGACCGGCTACCGGGGGACCCAGCCGAAGGATCCGTGGACTCGAGGCCCATGCCGCGGATCTCCCCACCAGGCTGTCAATCGTCTCGGCTGGCGCGGCGTACATCATCGCCGTGTCCGCCGAGAGCCGACTCGCCACCGAGAGCGGATTGAAATGATCGCCGTGGCGGTGCGTGGTCAGCGCGACGGATATCCGGGCGTACGGCGCTCTCCCGTTCTCCAGGAGCGTCAGCAACGTGTCGGGAATGGCCGCGTACTCCGCCAACTCCCCGCGGTGCAGCCCATCCACGACCACCACCCTTCCACCGCCCGCGAGCATCACTCCCATGTTCCCGAGATAGGTCAGCTGCACCGGGGATGCCTGGGCGCCGGCGGTCGAGGTCCAGGCGGCAAGGACCATC
>CAYUOK010000013.1:0-19883 GCA_964446395.1 uncultured Gemmatimonadaceae bacterium
CGAGGCCGAGAGGCGTAGACGATGGGAAACGGGTCAACATTCCCGTACCAACAGTCAGCCGTTATGAGTCCGAGGAGGGACGCAGGAGCAAGTTCACCGGCGGGTGGTGGAATATCCGCTGCAAGGTGGTAGGCGTTCCCTGGTAGGCAAATCCGCCAGGGTAGCCGAGAACCGATGCCGAAGGGGACCTAGTCCCCGCAAAGGGTGGGCGACGCACACTGCCGAGAAAAGCTTCGCGGACCAGGATGCCTGTTGACCGTACCGTAATCCGACACAGGTGGGCGAGGCGAGAAGCCTAAGGTGCTCGAGTGATTTACGGAAAAGGAACTCGGCAAAATGACCCCGTAACTTCGGGATAAGGGGTGCCGGTAGTAGGTGAGGGCGTACAGCCCAAGCCCAGGCCGGCCGCAGTGAATCGTCCCAAGCGACTGTTTAGCAAAAACACAGGAGTGTGCTAAGGCGTGATCCAAGCCGACGTATACACTCTGACTCCTGCCCGGTGCCGGAAGGTTAAGGCGAGCGGTTAGCCGCAAGGCGAAGCTGTGAACCGAAGCCCCGGTAAACGGCGGCCGTAACTATAACGGTCCTAAGGTAGCGAAATTCCTTGTCGGGTAAGTTCCGACCTGCACGAATGGAGTAACGACTTGGGAGCTGTCTCTTCCGTAAGCTCGGCGAAATAGAAGCATCGGTGAGGATTCCGATTACCCGCGACAGGACAAAAAGACCCCGTGCACCTTTACTACAACCTGTCATTGATTGTCGGTATAACCTGCGTAGCATAGGTGGGAGCCGTTGAGGCCCGGGTTTCGGCTCGGGCGGAGGCACCAGTGAAATACCACCCTTGTTTTACTAACAATCTCACTCTGGCGGCAACACCGCCGAGGACCGTGGCTGGTGGGTAGTTTGACTGGGGCGGTCGCCTCCTAAAAAGTACCGGAGGCGCGCGATGGTGGGCTCAGTGCGGTCGGTAATCGCACGCTGAGTGTATACGCAAAAGCCCGCCTGACTGCGAGCGCGACGGCGCGAGCAGGAACGAAAGTTGGCGTAAGTGATCCGGTGATCCCGTGTGGATGGGTCATCGCTCATCGGATAAAAGGTACGCTGGGGATAACAGGCTTATCGCGCCCGAGAGTTCACATCGACGGCGCGGTTTGGCACCTCGATGTCGGCTTATCACATCCTGGGGCTGGAGAAGGTCCCAAGGGTCCGGCTGTTCGCCGGTTAAAGTGGTACATGAGCTGGGTTCAGAACGTCGTGAGACAGTTCGGTCTGTATCCGTCGTGGGCGTGGGAGTGTTGAGGGACGTCGTCTCTAGTACGAGAGGACCGAGACGAAGCGACCGCTCGTGTACGGGCTGTTCCGCCAGGGGCAGCGCCCGGTAGCGATGTCGCGCGGAGATAACCGCTGAAAGCATCTAAGTGGGAAACTCTTCCCAAGATGAACACTCCTGGATCTTAAGATCCCTGAAGGGCCCTGGGAGACTACCAGGTTGATAGGGCGCAGATGTACGGGCCGCGAGGCCTTCAGTCGAGCGCTACTAATCGCCCGTGCAGTTTGATCTCTCCAAGTTGTTTCCCGCATGACAAACACATCCATCACTCAATTGCCAAGTTGCTGGCTCCCGGCACGCCGGGAGCCCTCAGATTGGCTGACGACTAGCGCGCAGGGGCCACACCCGTTCCCATTCCGAACACGGCAGTTAAGCCCTGTAGCGTCGATGGTACTTGGCTCGAGAGGGCCTGGGAGAGTAGACCGTCGCCAGCCATCCCTTTCACAGCGCCCGGGCTCCTCGGAGTCCGGGCGTTGTGCGTTTCACGCCGGGCCGCCGCCCGGCCCCGCCGACGAAAGGCGCTACCTTTCCCCCATGCCGAAAACCGGCCACGTCGCCCTCGCCGGCGTCCCCAACGTCGGGAAATCCTCCCTGCTCAACCGGCTCGTCGGCGAGCACCTCGCCATCGTGAGCCCGAAACCCCAGGCCACCCGCCTCCCCGTGGTCGGGCTCCGCACCGACGGCGACACCCAGTTCGTCTTCCACGACCTCCCGGGGCTCCTCGAGCCGCGCTACATGATGCAGTCCCGGATGCGCCAGGCCGCGCTCGATCAGCTGGACCGCTCCCACGCCATCGTCTACCTCCATCCGGCCCCCGCCGGCGTGGCGCCCCCCTTCGAGTCACTCGCCGGCCTCGAGGGACCGCCCAGGGCTCCCGTCCTCACCGTCTACACCAAGGCCGATCTCGTCCCCGCCGAAGCCCGTGCCGCCCTCGGGCCTGACGCGCTCCTGGTCTCCGCCGAGACCGGCGAAGGGGTTCCCGCCCTCCTGGACAGGCTCGCGGCGCTGCTCCCGGAGGGGGAGTTCGAGTTCGACCCGGAGGACATCGGCACCCAGCCGCTCCGCTTCTTCGTGGTCGAGTACCTCCGCGAGGCCGCCTTCGAGGTGCTCGAGGACGAGCTGCCGTACGCCTTCACCGCCGAGGTGGAGGAGTTTCGCGAGCACTCCTCGCCGGTGTACATTCGTGTGACGCTGCTGGTGGAGCGGGAGAGCCAGAAGGGGATGATCATCGGACAGGGCGGGCGGACCATCAAGGCCATCGGCTCCCACGCCCGGGCCCGGCTGGAAGCGCTGCTCGGGAAGCCGGTGTATCTCGACTGCTGGGTGAAGGTGCTTCCCAACTGGCGGCGAAACGCCGCCTCGTTGTCGCGACTCGGATTTCCCGAGGAGACCCCGGCGTCCTGAGCCGGCCACCCTCCAACCAACGCCGCCATGACCCTCAAGCCCGAATTGCTCGAGATCCTCGTCTGCCCGAAGTGCAAGGGCGACCTCGAATACCGTCCGGAGCCACCGGAGACGCTCGTCTGCCACGCCTGCGGACTGGTCTACTCGGTGGACGACGGGATTCCCGTGATGCTCGTCGACGAGGCGAAGCCCCTCTGACCTCCCCCCGGGACGCATGACCGAACCAGCATCCACCGAGGGCGCCGGCCGCATCCTGGCCACCGCCCGGGAAGAGGCCGAGCGCCTCGGACACGCCCAGATCGGCACGGAACACCTGCTGCTCGCGCTGCTCCGCGAGCGCGAGAGCCTTCCCGCCGAAGCGGCCGCGCAGCTGCCCAAGGACGCCGACAACGCCGCCAAGCGCCTGATGAGCGCCGGCAAGCGCGGGACGCCGCCCGAGGACGGACTCGTGCTCTCGAGCCGCGCCCGCCGGATCCTGGATGAAGCCGCCGCGGAGGCCGGTCGGAAGGGCGGGTCGACCATCACGCCGGAACACCTGCTCACGGCGCTCCAGGGGGAGACCAAGGGGATCGCCGCCGCCATCCTCCGGGAGGCAAGCGGCAAGAAGAAGGGGGAGCGTGGAGCCGCGCCGGCCGCCCCGCCCGTGGGCCAAGCCCCCTCGGCGGATGCTGTGGAGCCGGACGCCGCGGAGCCGGCCGCCGAACGGCCCGCGCGGCGGGAGTCGCAGCGGGAGCGCCAGAAGCAACGGCAGGTGGAGCCGCAGGCGGCGCCCGCCCAGCAGCCGGCCCCGCGGGGCGAGCGCCCCGAGCGGGGGAAGGGCCGGGACCGGGACAAGCAGCGGGCTCCGGAGCAGGGCCGGGAGCGCGGGGACCGCCGGCAGGAGGGACGCGCCGGTTCCCCCGGGGTGGCTTCCGCTCCCGGCGGCACTGCCGCCTCGACCGCCTCACCGCCGCCCGAGGCGCCGCCCAGGCGTGTCGCGCCCGTCGTCGGCGACCCGTTCCGGATCAAGTTGCGGCACCTCCTCCTTCCCGCCGTCCCGGCCAGCATCTGGCTGGCCAGGCAGGGAGCGGATCACGTCCTGGTCTTCGTCGTCGCCTGCCTCGCCATCCTCCCGCTTTCGCAGTACCTCGGCGAGGCGACCGAGCACCTGGCGGAGCGGACGGGACCGACGGTCGGCGGGTTCCTCAACGCCACCTTCGGAAACGCCGCCGAGCTGATCATCTCGATCTTCGCGCTCCGGGCCGGGTTGATCGAGCTCGTCAAGGCCTCGATCATCGGGAGCATCCTGGGCAACCTGCTGCTCATCCTCGGGCTGTCGCTGATGGCGGCGGGGATGAACAAGAACCTCTTCTCGTTCAACCGCACCGCCGCCGGCATGGCCGGCGCCATGCTCGCACTGGCCGTGGCGGCGCTGGTCTTTCCGGCGCTGTTCCACGCCACCCATCCGGAGGCGGCGCAACTCGTCGAGCTGCACCTCTCCGAATCGGTCGCCATCGTCCTGGGCGTCGTCTATCTCCTCTCGCTCCTCTTCTCGCTCCGGACCCACCGCCGGCTCCTCGGCGGGGACCCGCACCCGACGGTGCACCCGGTGTGGGGCCTCCCGCGCGCCGTCGGCGTGCTCGCCATCTCCACCGTCGGCATCGCCGTCATCTCCGAGATCCTGGTCCACGAGATCGGACCGATGACCGAGGGCGGGCTCCTGTCCCAGGCCTTCCTCGGCCTGATCATCATCCCGATGATCGGCAACGCGGCGGAGCACGCGTCGGCGGTTGTCGTGGCGCGGAAGGGGAAAGTGGACCTGGCGCTCCAGATCGCGCTCGGCTCGAGCACCCAGATCGCGCTTTTCGTGGCCCCGCTGCTGGTCGGAATCGGGGTGGTGCTTGGCGTGAACATGAACCTGGTGTTCACCCCCTTCCAGGTGCTCTCCCTGGCGCTGGCGACGTTCGTGAGCGCCCTGATCACCCTCGACGGCGAGTCCCACTGGTTCGAAGGGGTGCAGCTTCTGGCACTCTACGCGCTGGTGGGCGTCGCGGCGTATTTCATTTGACTTCGCCCGAGCACACTCCTAAGTTAGTTTCGGATAAACTCTTACGGGGTGCACGGGTTGCGTAGCCGACCGACGATTCTCTTTCACTCGCCGGACGCGCGCCCGGTGCCCGCCGTGCTCCGGCGCTGGGCCGAAGTGCGCGGGTTTCCGATCCTGGAATTTCGGCGCGGGGCCGAGTTGGAGTCGATCGTCCTTCGGGGCGCCTCGTGCCTCATCTTCCTTGACGGCGACGAGACGGGCGCCGACGGTCTCGCGATGGTGCGACGGCTCAAGGCGGACGCGTTCACCGCCATCGTGCCGGCGGTCGTCCTCTCGGGCACACACGCGCCGGAGCGGGTAGGGGAGTGGTTCGCCGCCGGGGCCGACGAGGTGATCACCGGCTTCTTCGCCCCGGCGGAGCAGCGGGCGCGGCTCGACGCGATGCTGGTGCGCACGGAGCGCGACGTGTCGGTGCATCCCTCGACGCGCCTGCCCGGCACCACCGAAATCGAGCGCGCCATCCGGCTGCAGCTGGAGTCGGGCGACGAGTTCGCGGTGTGCTACGCGGACCTCGACCACTTCAAGGAGTACAACGACCGGTACAGCTATTACGACGGCGACCGCGTCATCTTCATCCTGTCGCGCATCCTGCACGACGTGGTCCGCGGGATCACCGGATCGGCGGGGTTCGTCGGGCACATCGGCGGCGACGACTTCATCTTCGTCATCCCGTCCGCCCGGATCGGCGACGTTTGCGGCGAGGTCCTGTCGGTGTTCGACACCCTCATCCCGCTGCAGTACAACGACCAGGACCGGCGGGCCGGGTATTTCTTCGGGAAGGACCGCCGAGGGCAGCTCCACCGGGTGCCGCTGATGACCCTGTCGATCGGCATCGTGACGAACCGCAACCGGAAGTTCGCGCACCCGGCGCAGGTGAGCGAGCTGGCCACGGAAATGAAGAGCTACGCCAAGACCCTTCCCGGCTCGGTGTTCGTGGTCGATCGCCGCCACGCGCCGGAGGGCGAATCGCCGGCCGGGGGTGAAGGCCGGGACAAGCGCTGAGGATTCCGCAATGAACGTGACCTGCCCAGGCTGTTCGACCGTGTTCCGCGTGGACCCCGCCAAGGTCCCCGCCGGAGGCGTGCGTGCGCGGTGCTCGGTCTGTCGCGCGGTGTTCCGCGTCGAGTCGGAGGCGGTCGAGGCCCCTGCGCCGGCGCCCGTCCAGAGCGCGCCCCCGGCCCCGCCTGCGCCGTTCGCGGCGTCGCCCCGGCCGGAAGCCCCGCCGCACACGCCCCCGGCCGCCGCGCCGAGGGTGAGCGACCACGCCGTCGCCTCGCCGCCGTTCGTGGTGCCGCCGCCGGCCCCTGTCCGCCCGGCGGCCACCACCTTCCCCCCGCCGCAGGCGCCGGCTCCCTCGGGGGGCGCGCCGCACGTCCGGCCGCCGTTCTCGTCGCGGCCGGTGAGCATCGCCACCCCGACGGCACCCCGGGCGGCGTCGCCGAGGCCGTCCGCGAACCCCTTTCTGTCCAAGGACCCCGGGCAGAAGGCGCGCCGGCTCGCCCGGGCGCTGGTGTCCGACATCGTGGTGTACCACCCGGAGAAGCGGCTGGAGGGGCTCCGGCACGGCACGCTGAAGCAGATCTTCGAGGAAGAGATCAAGAAGAGCTGGGAGGAGTACGCGGGGCAGGTCGGGCGTGAACTGGCCGAGTCCACGACGCACTTCAACGACGCGCTGAACGAGATCCTGGGAGACGGCAGCAAGATCTTCTGACCCGGCGCGCCCGGCGTGAAACGCGGAGCGGCGGCGCAGCGGCGCACCGGCTCCCGTTTCACGCCTTGTGCTTTCTGGCATCCTGGACCGATCGAGGAACGACATGGCTGGAGTGACGGAACGGCTGGAGGCGCTGCGGGCGCAGGCCGACGAACTGCGGAGATTTCTTTGACGTGACGGCGCGGCAGTCGCGACTCGCCGAGCTGGAGTCGTCACAGATGGACCCGGCGTTCTGGGCGAACCAGGAGCGGGCCCGCACCGTCGTCCAGGAAATCAAACAGCTGAAGTCGTGGGTCACCCCGTTCGCCGACATCAGCACGCGGCTCGCGGACGCCGCCGACATGGCCGAACTGCTCGAGGCCGAGCCGGACGAGGCCATGGCGGCGGAGCTCGAGGCGGAGGTGGAGCGGCTGGAGGCGGCCGTCACCGCGCTCGAGGTGCGGGGAATGCTGCAGGGGCCCGACGACGCGCGGGACGCCATCCTCACCATCCATCCCGGCGCCGGCGGCACGGAGTCCCAGGACTGGGCGGAAATGCTGATGCGGATGTACGTCCGCTGGGCGGAGCGCCGCGGCTACGCCGTGAGCGTCCTGGACCTGGTGGAGGGGGAGGAGGCGGGCATCAAGTCGGCCACCCTGGGCATCTCGGGGGAGTTCGCCTACGGGTATCTCCGGGCGGAGAAGGGCGTGCACCGGCTGGTCCGGATCTCGCCGTACGACTCGCAGGCCCGCCGCCACACCTCGTTCGCCTCCGTCTTCGTCTACCCGGACATCGACGACACCATCGAGGTGGACCTCCGGGACGAGGACATCCGGATGGACGTCTTCCGCGCCTCGGGCGCCGGCGGCCAGCACGTCAACAAGACGTCGTCCGCCGTGCGGCTCACGCACGAGCCGACCGGCATCGTGGTCTCGTGCCAGCAGGAGCGGAGCCAGGGGAAGAACAAGGCGACCGCCCTCAAGATGCTGCGCGCCGCCCTCTATCAGCGGAAGCTGGAGGAGCAGGAGGCGGCGCGGGCCCTGGTCGAGGCCACCAAGACCGACAATTCGTGGGGCAACCAGATCCGCTCGTACGTCTTCCAGCCCTACACCATGGTGAACGACCACCGCACCGAGCTCAAGGTGGGCGACGTGCAGAAGGTGATGGACGGCGACATCGACGCCTTCATCGAAGCCTACCTGAAGAGCACCGGGGGGAGGGCCGCGTGAGCGACGAGACCCGCTCGTTCGTGGAAGAGGCGCGCCGCGCCAAGCTCGACGAGCTCCGCGCCGCCGGGATCGAGCCGTTCGGGTACTCCTTCCGGCGGACCTTCACGGCCGCCGCCGCGGTCGCGGCCTACGACGACGCCATGGGCGACGACGGCCCCGAGGTGGCGGTGGCGGGCCGGCTCGTATCCTACCGGCGGCAGGGCAAGACGGCCTTCGCGCACCTCGAGGACGTGTCCGGGCGCCTCCAGCTCTATTTCCGCCAGGACGCCCTCGGCCCCGCCTGGGGCCTTGTCCAGCTCCTCGACCTCGACGACCACGTCGGCGTGCACGGAAGGCTCTTCCGCACCCGCACCGGGGAGGTCACGGTGCGCGTGAGCGTGGTCGAGCTGCTCGCCAAGTCGCTCCGGCCGCTCCCGCGAGGGAAGACGGCGGTGGACGACTCGGGTGAAGCCGTGACCTTCGGGGGGCTGGCCGACCCCGAGGTCCGGTACCGCCAGCGCTACGCCGACCTCGCGGTGCACCCAGAGGTGCGCGACGTCTTCCGCATCCGGGCGCGGGCCGTCTCCTGGCTGCGGCGGTTCCTCGACGAGCGCGGCTTCCTCGAGGTGGAGACGCCGATCCTCCAGCCCCTCTACGGCGGGGCCGCGGCGCGGCCCTTCGTGACGCACCACAACGCCCTGGACATGCCGCTGTACCTGCGGATCGCCGACGAGCTCTACCTGAAGCGCCTGCTGGTGGGCGGGCTGGAGCGGGTGTACGAGATCGGCCACGACTTCCGGAACGAGGGGATGGACCGCACGCACAACCCCGAGTTCACGATGCTCGAGTGCTACCAGGCGTACGCCGACTACCGGGACATGATGGAGCTGACGGAGGCGATGATCAGCGGCCTGGTCGAGCACTGCTGCGGGACCCTCCGCCTCGAGCGAGGCGGGCAGGTGCTCGACTTCACGCCGCCCTGGCCCCGCGTTTCCTTCGTCGAGGGCGTCCGCCTGCGGAGCGGGCTCGACGTGTGCGAGGCGACCGACGCCGTCATGCGGGAGCGGCTCGTGCGCACCGGCGTGAGCGCGGAGGAGGCCGCCACCTTCAGCGGCGGGAAGCTGCAGGACGAGATGTTCAAGGCGTTCCTGGAACCGGAGCTGGTGCAGCCGACCTTCGTGGTCGACTACCCGCTGGCACTCTCCCCGCTCGCCAAGCCGCACCGGGCCGACCCGCGCCTCACGGAGCGGTTCGAGCTCTTCGTCCAGGGCCGGGAGCTGGCCAATGCTTTCAGCGAGCTGAACGATCCCGACGACCAGCGGCGCCGGTTCGAGGATCAGGCGCGGCAGCGCGCGGCGGGCGACGACGAGGCGCAACTCCACGACGCCGACTACATCCGGGCGCTCGAGTACGGGATGCCGCCGGCCGGCGGCCTCGGGGTCGGCGTGGACCGCCTGCTGATGGTGCTGACCGGCCTCCCGTCCATCCGGGACGTCATCCTCTTCCCGGCGATGCGCCCGGAATGAGCCCGCCCGCCGCCACCGGCTTCCGGGAACTCCTCCGCTTTCCGACCCGGCTCGAGCGGCGCATCGCCGTGCGGTACCTCCGGAGCCGGCGGGGACGGCGCGGGGCGTCGCTGAGCACCACGATCTCGATCGGCGGCATCGCCGTCGGAATCATGGCGCTCATCGTGGTCCTGGGCGTCATGAACGGGCTGCGCGACGACCTGCGCGACCGCATCCTCGTGGCCAACCCGCACCTCCGGATCCTGACCTTCGGCGGCAGCCTCCGGATGGACCACTGGACCGACGTGCTGGCCCGGATTCGTGCCGAGCCCAGCGTCGTGGCCGCGGCCCCGGAGGTGATCACCCAGTCGCTCATCATCAACGCCTCGAAATACCCGGAGGCGGTCAACATCCTCGGCCTCGACACGGCGGCCGTGTCGCTCCCCGTCACCTCGATCCGGGAGCACGTCGAGGGGGGCATGCTGTCGTTCCAGGCGACGGACACCTCGGCCGACGGCGCCGTCCTGCTCGGCCGGAAGCTGTCCGAGCGCCTCGGCGCCTTTCCCGGCGACATCGTCGAGTTGATTCCGCCCACCGCGGCCCAGGTCAATCCGGCACTGGGCTACGCTTTTCCGAGGTTCTGGAAGTTCCAGGTGAGCGGCACCTTCGAGACGGGGATGTACCAGTACGACAACCAGTTCGTCCTGATGGACCGGGAGACGGCCCAGCGATTCGCGGGCCTCGACAGCGCCGTCACCGGCATCCAGGTGCGGGTCCGCGACGCCTGGGAGGCCCCGCGCATCGGGCAGGAGCTGGCGGAGTCGCTCGGGATCATCTCCTACCGCAGCCTCGACTGGCAGGAACAGAACGGCGCACTGTTCGCCGCGTTGCAGCTCGAGAAGCTGGCGATGGGGCTGGTCATCTTCTTCATCATGATCGTCGCGGCGTTCAACATCGTCGGGACGCTCACGATGCTGGTCACCGACAAGACGCGGGAGATCGGCATCCTCGAGGCGATGGGGCTCCCCGCCGGCTCCATCGGCCGGATCTTCCTGGCGCAGGGCGCCATCATCGGTGCCGTCGGGGTGGCCATCGGGCTGGCCGCGGGGCTGGTCATCGCGTTCGTGGTGGACCGGAGCGGATGGGTCCGCATCAACGCCGCCATCTACGGGATCGACCGGCTCCCGGTGCACGTCGAGCCGACCGACCTGCTCGTGGTCATTGCCGCCGGGTTCCTGGTGGCGGTGGCGGCCACCCTGTATCCCTCTCGCGCGGCCACCCGGCTCACCCCGGTGGACGCGATCAGGCACGAATGAGCGTCGTCCTCGAGGCCCGCGGCGTGCGCAAGAGTTACGTCGGCGGCGACGGCTCGCCGATCGACGTGCTCGCCGGGGTGGACCTGAGCGTCTCCCGTGGAGAGTTCGTGGCCATCGTGGGGGCCAGCGGCTCCGGGAAGAGCACGCTCCTGCACCTGCTCGGGGCGCTCGACCAGCCGTCCGGCGGCGAAGTCCTGCTGGACGGGGCGCCGTACGCTGCCATGACCGCGGCGCAGCTGGCGGCGCTGCGGAACTCGCGGATCGGGTTCGTCTTCCAGTTCCACCACCTGCTGCGCGAGTTCAACGCCCGTGAGAACGTGATGATGCCGCTGCTGATCGCCGGGGCGGGGGACGCCGAGGCCGGCGCGCGGGCGGACGTCCTGCTCGACGCGGTCGGGCTCTCGGCGCGCCGGCTTCACCTGCCGACGCAGCTGTCCGGCGGCGAGCAGCAGCGGGTGGCGGTCGCGCGGGCCCTGGCGAATGCGCCCGCCGTGGTCCTGGCGGACGAACCGTCGGGCAACCTCGACCACGCGCACAGCGAGAACCTGCACGCGATCTTCGCGGGGCTGGCGCGCGACTTCCAGACCGCCCTCGTGGTGGTGACGCACAACCGGCACCTGGCGGCCCGCGCCGACCGCCTGCTGGCGATGGAGTCGGGGCTGCTGGTGCCCGCGGCGAAGGAGGCGATGCCGGGATGACCTGCCAGCAATGCGGCGAGCGCGAGGCGGTGGTCCTCCTCAAGAAGGTCGAGGGGGGCGAGGTGCGGGTCCTGCACCTCTGCGAGCGCTGCGCGGCCGAGCGCGGCGTGCCGGAGGGGGAGGAGTCGGCCAAGACGCCGCTCGGGGCGTTCCTCGCGGCCATGGGCAGCGATGCCCCGGGCGAGTCTCCCCTGAGCAGCGCGGCAGCGCTGGCAGAGTGCCCCGGCTGCGGCGCGACGCTGCAGGATTTCCGGCGGACCGGCCGCCTCGGCTGCGCAACCTGCTGGACCACCTTCGAGGGACCGCTCCGCGGGCTCGTGCGCCGGGTGCACGGCGCGACGCGGCATGTCGGCGAGTACTATGCCCAGCTTGGAGCGGAGCCGGCCGACCAGGCCGCGCTCGTCCGGCGGCTGCGGGAGCAGCTCGCCGTGGCGGTGAGCGACGAGAATTTCGAGCAGGCCGCCGAGCTGCGGGACCGCCTGCGGGGGCTCGAGTGATCGACCTGACCCTGCTGGCGGACGGCGGCATCGGCTGGATCGACGCATCGGGGCCGGCCAGCCCCCTCGTGCTCTCCACGCGCATCCGGCTGGCGCGGAACCTCGCGGGGCGGCCCTTCGCCACGCGAAGCACCGCGGAGGACCGCGAGGCGATCGCCGAAGAGGTGGCGGGCGCGGTCGCGGGCACCGAGGCGCTTGGGCGCGCGGCGAGCTTCCGGCTCGACCGGCTCGACCTGCGCGACCGGCTCCTGCTGCACGAGCGCCACCTGGTGAGCAAGGAACTGGCCGGCCTCGGCGGGGAGCCGGCCCCGGTGGGGGCCATGCTCCTGGTCCAGGACCGGGTCGGCGCCATGGTCAACGAGGAGGATCACCTCCGGCTCCAGGGGGTCGTTTCCGGGTTCGCGCTGGAGGCGGCGTACGCCGAGGTGGACCGGCTGGACAGTGAACTGGGGCAACGACTTGCCTTCGCATTTCACCCGGAGTTTGGTTACCTTTCCGCCTGTCCCACCAACGTCGGAACCGGCCTGCGCGCCTCGGTCCTGATCCACCTGCCCGGGCTGGTGCTGACCAAGGAAATCTCGAAGGTCCTGCAGGGGCTGGCCCAGGTCGGGCTGGCGGTGCGGGGCCTGTACGGCGAGGGGAGCGAGGTCGTCGGCAATTTCTTCCAGTTGTCGAACCAGACCACCCTCGGCAAGTCGGAGCGGGACCTCCTCGATCACCTCGGCAAGATGGTCCGCGAGGTGATGACGTACGAGGAAGAGGCGCGGGCGGTGCTCTTGCGCGACGCCCGCGCCGTGATCGAGGACAAGGTCTGGCGCGCCTACGGGCTCCTGCGGTACGCCCGGGCGATATCCTACGAGGAGGCGATGAACCTCCTCAGCGGCGTGCGGCTCGGCGTGGGACTGCAGGTGATTCCCGACGTCGGGTTCTACGCCCTCAACAAGATGCTGGTTCACACGCAGCCGGCGCACCTGGCCTCGGCGCATGGCGTGGCGATCGACGATCCGTCGCTCGCCGTGCACCGCGCCGACTTCGTGCGGACGCTGCTGCAAGACGAAGGACGGCGAGCAGGGTGACCCCATGAACGGCTACAACTTCACCGACCGCGTCCGGAAGGTCCTCCAGATGGCCCGCGAAGAGGCGGCCCGTCTGCACCACGAGTACGTCGGCACCGAGCACATCCTGCTCGGGCTGATCCGCGAGGGCGAGGGCGTCGCCGCGGGCGTGCTGCAGAACCTGAACGTGGACCTCGAGGACGTCCAGCAGAAGATCGAGGAGACCGTCAAGCGCGGGAAGGCCGCCGCGGCCTCCGGTCCCGACCTGCCGTACACCTCCCGCGCGAAGAAGGTGCTCGAGCTGGCCATGGTCGAGGCGCGCGAGCTCAACCACTCCTACGTCGGCACGGAGCACCTGCTCCTCGGGCTGCTGCGCGAGGAAAAGGGCATCGCGGCCCAGGTGCTGGCCGACGCCGGCGTGAGCCTCGAGCAGTCGCGCGCCGAGACGCTCCGCATCCTCGGCAGCGACCTCCCGCCGTCGGCCCCGGCGGCCCCCGCGGGCCAGCCGCAGCCGGCGGCCAAGTCCGAGAAGAAGTCCAAGACTCCCGCGCTCGACCACTTCTGCCGCGACCTGACCCAGCTCGCCGCCGAGGGCCAGCTCGACCCGACCATCGGGCGTGCCTCCGAGATCGAGCGCGTCATGGAGATCCTGGCGCGCCGCAAGAAGAACAACCCGGTCCTCATCGGCGAGCCGGGCGTGGGCAAGACGGCCATCGTCGAGGGGCTCGCGCTCCTCATCGCCAGCGGCCAGTGCCCCGACGTGCTGCGCGACCACCGCGTCCTGTCGCTCGACATGGCGGCGGTCATCGCCGGCACCAAGTACCGCGGGCAGTTCGAGGAGCGGCTCAAGGCGGTCATGAACGAGATCGCCCAGAACCGCAACATCGTCCTGTTCATCGACGAGCTGCACACTCTCGTCGGGGCGGGGGCGGCGGAGGGGGCCATCGACGCGTCCAACATGCTCAAGCCGGCGCTCGCGCGCGGCGAGCTGCAGTGCGTCGGCGCCTCGACCCTCAACGAGTACCGCAAGTACATCGAGAAGGACGGCGCGCTCGAGCGGCGGTTCCAGACGGTCGTCGTGGAGCCCCCCTCGATCGACGAGACCTTCGAGATCCTGAAGGGCCTGCGCAAGAAGTACGAGGACCACCACCGCGTGAGCATTCCCGACGAGACGCTTCGCGCCGCGGCCCAGCTCTCCGAGCGGTACATCACCGACCGGTTCCTGCCGGACAAGGCCATCGACGTCATCGACGAGGCGGGCGCCCGCGCCCGGCTCGCCTCGCAGGCGCCGCCGCCCGAGGTGGCCGCGCTCAAGGGCGACCTCGACAAGGTGAACGTGGACAAGGAAGAGGCGGTCCGCGACCAGAACTTCGAGCGCGCGGCGTCGCTGCGCGACCGCGAGCGCGACCTGCAGAACCAGATCCGCCTCCGCCAGGAGGAGTGGGAAAAGGACCGGCAGACCCGGCGGCCGACCATCGACGAGGAGGCCATCGCCTTCATCGTGTCCCGGTGGACGGGCATCCCGGTGACCCGCATCCAGGAGGCCGAGGCCTCGCGCCTGCTCCGGATGGAGGAGGAGATCCACGGCTCCGTCGTCGGCCAGGACGAGGCCATTCGCGCCGTCTCGCGCGCCATCCGGCGCTCCCGCGCCGGGCTCAAGGACCCGAACCGGCCCATCGGCTCGTTCATCTTCTCCGGCCCCACCGGGGTCGGCAAGACGGAGCTCGCGCGCGCCCTGGCCAAGTTCCTCTTCGCCGATCCCTCGGCGCTCATCCGCGTGGACATGTCGGAGTACATGGAAAAGTTCTCCGTGTCCCGGCTGATCGGCGCGCCGCCAGGCTACGTCGGCTACGAGGATTCCGGCACCCTCACGAAGCTGGTGCGCCGCAAGCCGTACTCCGTGGTGCTCCTCGACGAGATCGAGAAGGCGCACCCCGACGTGTTCAACATCCTGCTCCAGGTGCTCGACGAAGGCCACCTGACCGACAACTACGGCCGGGTGATCGACTTCAAGAACACCGTGGTGATCATGACCTCGAACGTCGGCGCGCGCGACATCACGCAGTCCAAGAGCCTCGGGTTCCACACCAAGGATGCGAGCGCGTCGTTCGACACCATGGCCGGCAAGGTCAAGGAGGAGATGGCGAAGGTCTTCAACCCGGAGTTCCTCAACCGCCTGGACGACGTGATCGTCTTCCATCCGCTGAGCCGCGAGCACATCGCGGAGATCGTCAGCATCCTCCTGCGGGAGGTCGCGCGGCGGCTGGGCGACCAGGTGCGGCTTACGCCGGCGGCCACCGACTTCCTGGCGGAACAGGGCTACGACCAGCAGTACGGCGCCCGCCCGCTCAAGCGCGCCATCCAGAAGTACGTCGAGGATCCCCTGAGCGAGAAGATCCTGCTCGGCGAGATCGGCCGCGGCGACGAGATCGAGGTCGATCTCGGGCCCGACGGCAAGTCGCTGGCGTTCCGCGCCCTGACCGGAACTCAGGCCTGAGTCGTGCGAGGCCGGACGCCCTCACGGCGGGGGCGGCCGGCCGCGCGTCCGGACGCCCTCCCCTGATGCTTCGTCGCTGCATCCCCCTGCTGGCCCTCCTGGTCCTGGCAGCGCAACCACTGCGCGGGCAGGACCTGGCGTCGCCCCCTGTGGACAGCCTGGTCGTCGAGGGCAACAAGCGCCTCACCGAGGCGCAGATCCTGGGCACGTCCGGCCTGGTGGTCCACCAGCCGGTCACCTATCGCGACATCCAGCGCGCCATCACCTCCCTCTTCCAGACGGGGCAGTTCGACGACGTCCGGATCGAGCAGCGCGAGGCCGGCGGGCTCCTCATCCTGGTGATAATCGTCCGGGAGCGGCCGGTCCTGGCCAGCTGGAGCCTGCTGGGGGTGCGCCAGCTGCCGGAGCAGTCGGTGCGGGACCGGGTCACGCTCACCGTGGGGCGGCCGCTCGACCGGAGCGCGGTGGCCCGCAGCCGGGCCAGCATCGATTCCGCCTACGCCGACAAGGGATACTTCCAGGCGCAGACCACGGTCAGCGAGTTCACGCAGCCCGATGGGTCGGTGCAGGTGGTGTTCCAGGTGGTCGAGGGGATGCGGATCTCGATCAGCCAGATCCTGGTGTCCGGCAACGAGCGCTTCACGGACAAGCAGGTGGCCAAGCACATGGACACCAAGCCGGAAGGGTTCCTCTGGTTCCAGAAGGGCACCTACGACGAGGACAAGGTCGAGTCGGACCTGCGCCAGCAGCTCCCGCTGTTCTACGGCTCCAAGGGCATGATCGACTTCCAGGTCATCAAGGACACGGTCCTGGCCGACCCCGAAACCGGCAAGGCGGCCCTGTCGCTGACGGTGGAAGAGGGCAGGGTGTACTACGTCGGCACCATGGACCTGATCGGCAACCGGCGGTACTCGGCGGACGAACTCGGCGCCTACTACCCCTTCGGCGGCGCCGCGGCAGTCCAGAGCGGCAAGCCCGTCGTGAGCCAGCCGTTCAACCGAGCCGCATGGGAGGCCGCCACCACCCGCCTGCGCGACCTCTACCTCAACACCGGATACATCTACTCGCGGGTCACCCCGGAGGAAAGCCGGCGCATCGCCGAGGACGGCACGCCGATGATCGACCTGCGGTGGCGCATCGAGGAAGGCGCCCCCGCCACCGTCAACCGCATCATCATCCTCGGCAACGACGTGACCCACGAGTCCGTCATCCGGAGCGCCATCGTCATCTTCCCGGGGTCCGTCTTCAACCGGGATCTGCTGATCCGCAGCTACCAGAACATCTCGAACCTCGGATTCTTCCAGCCGCTCCCGCCGCCCGACGTGGCGCCGACCGAGAACGGCCAGGACGTGGACATCACCTTTACCGTGGTCGAGAAGCGGACCGGCAACGTCAACTTCGGCGCGTCGCTGGGGCAGGGCACGGGCCTCGGAGGATTCCTCGGACTCGAAGAGCCGAACCTCTTCGGGCGGGGCAAGCGCGGCCGGTTCCAGTGGCAGTTCGGCAAGAACGTGAACGACTTCAACCTCTCCTACACCGACCCCTCCATCCAGGGGTCGCGCGTGTCGGGGACGCTGGCGCTGTTCAACTCCCGGCAGCGCTACATCGTCGGCGACCTCGGCCGGCGGCAGCAGGCGGGCGGTTCGGTCCAGGTCGGGTTCCCGGTGTTCGGCTCACGGTACACCCGGCTCTTCACGTCGTACAGCCTGATGAGCATCAGCTACTCCGGCGGCTCCATCAGCCTCCGCGAGCGGTACAGCTGCGAGCAGTGCCTGAAGTCCACGGTCGGGTTCAGCCTCGTGCGGGACACCCGGGTCGGGCTCCCCTTCGCCACCGGCGGCAGCCGGGTCACCACCAACCTGGAGTTCACCGGCGGCGTGCTGGGTGGCGACGGCGACTTCCAGAAGCTGGAGTACGAGGGCCAGTGGTACGTGCCCCTCGGCGGACTCGGCGGCTCGCCCCAGCTCGGCACCGGGATCAAGTTCGTGCTCGGGCTCACCGCCAAGGCGGGCTGGATCTTCGGCGACGCGGGGCCGTTCTTCACCGACCTGTACTCCATGGGCGGCGTCCAGTACGGCATTCCGCTGCGCGGCTACGAGGAGTTCTCCATCACGCCGGACGGCTACAACCCGTTCTCCAGCTCGACCCGGGCCAGCGCCGACGCCTTCGGGCAGTCCTACGCCGCCTTCACGGCGGAGGCCGGCGCCCGGATGAGCCAGTCGCTCTACGTGAACCTCTTCTTCGACGCGGGCAACGTCTACCGCACCCCGTCGCAGTTCGACCCCGCCCGCCTCTACCGCGGCGTGGGCGTTGGAGTAGCTTTGATCTCGCCGCTGGGCCCGATCGGGATCGACGTGGCCTACGGCATCGACCGCCTGAACATCGACGGCCAGCCGGACCCCGGCTGGAAGCTGCACTTCAAGATCGGCAATATCTTCTGAGGGCCGCGGTTCCATATTCACTGACTTCCAGGCAGGAGTTTACGATGGGACGGATTCTTACCACACTTTCTCTCGCCGGGCTCGTGACCGGCCTCGTGGCGCTGCCGGCTTCGGCCCAGCAGTCCGCGGGCAAGGTCGCTTACATCAACTCCCGGCTGGTGCTCGCGTCCATGCCCGAGTTCGCCAAGGCCGAGACGCTGCTGACCAACGAAGTGGCCGGGTACCGGCTGGAAGTCCAGAAGCTGCAGGCCAACCTCGACTCGGCGGTGCAGTCGTTCCAGCAGAGCTCGGTCGTGCTGAGCCCGTCGGCCCGCACCGCCAAGCAGAAGGAACTCGAGGCCCAGCAGCAGGCGCTCGAGAAGCGCATGCAGGAGCTGCAGGACCGGGCGGCGCAGCGCGAGCGCGACGTGGTCGGGCCGATCCAGCAACGGGTCACCTCGATCGTCGAGGGAGTCCGCGCCGCCGGGGGATACGCGATGATCTTCGACGTGTCCACGCAGAACACCGGCATCGTCGCGGCCGACCGCTCACTGGACCTGACCCAGAAGGTCATCGACCAGCTGAAGGCCGGCGGCGGCAGCTGAGCAGGTGACGATTTCCACGCTCACGGCACAGGCGGTCGCTGACCTCGTCGGCGGCCGCCTGCTTGGCAATGGGGCGCTGCCCCTGACCGACGTCGGCCCGCTCGACCGGGCCGACGGTGCCACGCTCTCGCTGCTGAGCGGCCCGCGCTACCTGGAGGCGTTTGCCCGGTCCTCGGCAGGGGCCGTGCTGCTGCGCGCGGAGCACGCGGACGCGGCCGGCGGGCCCAGGACCAGGATCGTCGTGGACGACCCGGCAGCCGCCCTCCTGAAGGTGGTCCCGGTGCTGATACCCGAGCCCGACGTCGTGTGGGGCGTCGCGCCGACGGCGATCATCGGTCCCGGGGCGACCTGGCGCGGCGAAGTGCAGATCGGGCCCCACGCCGTGCTGGGGCGGGACGTGCGTCTCGGTTCGGGGTGCCGGATCGGTGCGGGCGCGGTGCTGGAGGACGGCGTGGTGGCGGGGGATGACTGCGACATCGGGCCGAACGCGGTCTGCCACCGCGGGACGCGGCTCGGGAACCGGGTGCGGCTCAAGGCGGCCGCCGTGATCGGCGGCGACGGCTTCGGGTTCGCCTCCGGCCCCGGCGGGCACCGGCCCATCCGTCACATCGGCGGCTGCGTGCTCGAGGACGACGTCCAGGTCGGCTCCCACTCCTGCGTGGACCGCGGGAGCCTCGACGACACCGTCATCGGGGCGGGGACGAAGATCGACAACCTCGTCCATCTTGCCCACAACGTGCAGACCGGCCGGGGCTGCCTGATCATGGCGGGCGTCGGCGTCGCGGGCAGCACGCGCCTCGGGAACGGCGTCATCCTCGCCGGCCAGGTCGGCGTGACCGGGCACATCACACTGGGGGACGGCGTCCGGGTCAGTGCGCAGTCGGGGATCGGCCAGGACGTGCCGGCCGGGACCGACATGGGCGGCAGCCCGGCGCGGCGCCAGCGGGACTACCTCCGGGCCCAGTCCGCCCTCTACCGGGTGGCCAAGATCATCAACCAGCTCGAAGAACTCGTGTCGAAGCGAGGTGACCGTGGCTAGGCGTACCATCGAACGGGACATTTCCCTCACCGGGGCGGGGCTCCACACCGGCGCCGCCGTGACCGCCACCTTCCGGCCGGCGCCGGCCGGACGCCGTGTGGTGTTCCGCCGCACCGACCTGCCTGGCACCCCCGAAATTGCGGCGCGCCTCGAGGAGGTCGAGGCGACCGACCGCCGCACCGTCCTCGGCCAGGGCGCGCAGGCGATCCACACAGTGGAGCACGTCCTCGCCGCCGTCTGCGCCCTCGGGCTCGACGACCTGTACATCGACCTCGACGGGCCGGAGCCGCCGGCGCTCGACGGCTCCTTCCGGCCCTGGCTGGAGGCGCTGCAGGGCGCCGGCGAAAAGGTGCAGGACGGCGATCCGGTGGTGTTCCGCGTCCTGGCCCCGTTCACGGTCACCGAGGGCTCGTCGAGCTACGTCGTCTCGCCCGCGGGCGCCATGCGGGTCACGGTGGCCATCGACTTCCCGCACCCGCTCATCGGCTCCCAGGCGGGCAGCTACGAGGTGACGCCGGAGGTCTTCGCGCGCG
>CAYUOK010000014.1:0-19413 GCA_964446395.1 uncultured Gemmatimonadaceae bacterium
AAGGTGGAGGCGGACCAGATCACCGTCGACGCCGAGAAGGCGCGCGCCTGGCTCGCCAAGGGGGCCACGGCCTCCGAGACGGTGAACTCGCTGCTGCGGAAGGCCGGGCTCTTCAAGACGCCGACGGCCTGATGACGGAGGTCGCCCGCCACCTCGTGGTCGGGCGGTTCCGCAGGCCGCACGGATTGAAGGGGGAGTGCACCGTCTTTCCGCTTACCGACGATCCGGCACGGGTCTTCGCGGCGGGGCAGGCGCTCTGGGCGGTGGATCTCGCGGGTGAGGTGATCGGCGGCCCGCTGAAGGTCGAGCGGAGCCGGTCGTACCATCGCGAGTGGCTGGTGAAGTTCGCGGGAATCGAGCAGCGGGAGGGGCTGGAAGCCTACCGCGACGGCTTCCTGGCCGTGCCGGCCGCCGCCGCCTCGCCGCTCGAAGAAGGAGAAGTCTACCTCCACGAGCTCGACGGCTTCGCCGTGCGGCTCGAGGACGACACTCCGGTCGGGCTGGTGACCGGGTACTACGAGACGGCGGCCGGGCTGGTCATCGAGGTCCAGGGCCCCAAGCGCGAGTTCCTGCTGCCGTACCGGAAGGAATTCGTGACGCAGGTGGACCGCGCGGCGCGGCGGCTGGTCATCGCGCCCCCGGATGGACTGCTCGATGGCTGAGCCGATTCGCATCAACGTGGTCACGCTGTTCCCCGAGGTGTTCCGGCCCTGGCTCGACGCGTCGATCATCGGACGGGTGCGGGCAGAGGGGCGGGTCGAGTTCCGGCTGGTGCAGCTGCGGGACTTCACCCACGACCGGCACCACACCGTGGACGACTACGCCTTCGGCGGCGGCGCGGGCATGGTGCTGAAGCCGGAGCCGTTCTTCGAGGCGGTGGAGTCGCTCGGTCCGCCGGCCGGACCGGTGGTGCTCCTGTCGGCGCGGGGCCGCCGGTTCGCCCACGCGGACGCGGTCCGCTGGTCGCTGGCGAGGGAACTGACGCTGCTGTGCGGGCATTACAAGGACGTGGACCAGCGGGTGGCCGATCACCTAGCCACCGACGAGGTCTCCCTGGGAGACTTCGTGCTGACGGGGGGAGAGCCGGCGGCCCTGTGCGTCCTCGACGCCGTGGTGCGGCTCCTCCCCGGCGCCCTAGGAGACCACGAGTCGGCCAGCGGCGATTCGCATTACGACGGGCTGTTGAGCCCGCCCAGCTACACCCGGCCGCCGGAGTACCGGGGCCATGCAGTCCCGGAGGTGTTGCGCTCCGGGGACCACGCGAAGATCGCGGCGTGGCGGCAAGAACAGGCGGAAGCACTGACCCGCGAGCGCCGGCCGGATCTCTGGCAGGCGCACCTCGCGTCGGACGACTAGCGGCGGCATGCCGAACGGGACCCACTGGGTCCGCACTCAGGAGAAGACGATGGAACGGTTGGATGCGTTGTCGCGCGGGACCCCGCGCACTGATCTCCCCGCGTTCGACGCCGGGGATACCGTACGGGTCATGGTGCGCGTCCGCGAGGGCGACAAGGAGCGGCTGCAGGCGTTCGAGGGAGTCGTGATCTCCCGGCGGGGCGGCGGCGCCAGCGAGAACTTCACCGTCCGGAAGGTCTCGGCCGGTGTCGGCGTGGAGCGCATCTTCCCGGTGCAGAGCCCCACGATCGCGTCGATCGACCTGGTCCGGCGCGGCCGGGTCCGCCGGGCCAAGCTGTATTACCTCCGCGCGCTGAGCGGCAAGGCCGCGCGCATCCGGGAGAAGCGCGAGGAATAGCCGGGTGGCCGCTCCTCGTCCCACGTTGGACCGCGAATCGGCGGTCTGGGCGAAAGGGCGGCTGCTGGTGGGTGTGGATGAAGCAGGCCGCGGTCCCCTGGCTGGTCCAGTGGTGGCCGCGGCCGTCGTGTTTCCGGCCAGCTCCGCGCTGCTCGAGGGGGTGCGCGACAGCAAGACGCTGTCGCCGGCCCGGCGCGAGGCGCTGGCGCTCCAGATCCGCGGGGCCGCCCTCGCCATCGGGGTGGCCGGCGCGTCGGTGCGGGAAATCGACGCCCTCAACATCCGCGTGGCCACCGCTCTCGCCATGCGCCGAGCCATCCTGAGGGTGCTGACCCGCGTCCCCGCTTCCCCGCTTCCCCGCCTCCTCCTCGACGGCCATCCCATGCGCGAGATCGGGTTCCCCCACGACGCGCTGGTGGACGGCGACGCGCACTGCCTCAGCATCGCGGCGGCGGGCATCATCGCCAAGACGGTGCGCGACCGCCTCATGCGGCGGCTCGCCGGGAGGCACGCCGGCTACGGATGGGAACGGAACAGCGGGTACGGCAGCGAAGAGCACTTCGCGGCCATCCGGGCGCTGGGGCCGACCGACCACCACCGCCGGAGTTTCAGCCCGGTGAGCGGGCTCGGCCTCCCTACTTGGCCTTCCAGAACGCCTTGTCCTGGTTCGCGAACGCCTCCGGCACGTAACTGATGTCGGGGCTGATCGTCAGCACCTGCGTGTCCACCCGCTCGGTCGAGGCCGTGAACATCGCCGCGACCTCCGCCGGCGACGCCAGCTTTGCCCCGACTGCGGCACCCGCGGCCAGCTCCCGGTCCAGCAGGCCGTAGGACTCCATCGGCACGAAGAGGTAGAACGAGGAGCCCGCCCCCCCCGCCATCGCCTGGTATGTCACCCACGGCGTCGGGTCGTCGGCTGCTGCGTAGGCGGCGGCGTACGCCTTGAGCACCGAGATGAACGCCGCGTCCTGTCCCGGCCGCACGGTGAAGGTGCTGACCCAGAAATGACGGGTCTCCGGCTGGATGAAGACCGGCCGGTAGCTCAGGTCCGCGCGATACGCGGCGAGGATCGTCTGGACGTCGGTGACGAATGACGCCTCCCGCGCCATCAGCGTGTCGAGCTGCCGGGCGAGCCCCTTGTCCTGCTGGTACGCCTGGTCGAGTTGTTCGAGGCTGGCAAAGTCCGCCGCGCCCCCGATGAACCAGAACTCCGGCGCCCCCGATGCGGCCACGGTGCCCACGTAGCTGTAGGGGACCTTCTTCGACTGGAGCGTGGTCACCCAGGCCCGTTCGTTTGCCAGGTGCTTGGCCGCGGTGCCGAATTTGGCGGTCTCCCGCACGATCCGGATGGCCGGGGGCGGTGTCGGGTTCAGCCAGACGCTCTGGCCGGCAAGTGGCAGCGACGGGGTGATGACGGCCAGCGCGGTGAGCGCGGCTGGGAGGCGGGGAAGCATCGGTGGCTCCGCGGTCGGGACATCCGCGAACCTATCCGTGGTCCCGTGGCGGGCAAGCCCTTGAATCCCGCCCCCCCGGGTGCAAGCTTTGGGGCGGCCGGGGGCGTAGCTCAACTGGTAGAGCAACGGGCTTTTAACCCGTAGGTTCTGGGTTCGAGACCCAGCGCCCTCACTGCAGGTCCTTCCCGTCCTTCCCAGCCCGCGAGCGACATGCATCCCTCCCTGGGCCTCCTGTACGTCCTCAGCGAATGGGCCGTCCGGCTCGTGATGCTGGTGTACGTCCCACAGCGCCGCAGCCCTGCCGCGGCGCGGACCTGGCTGTTGTTCATCTTCCTCCTTCCGTGGCCTGGCCTCTTCCTCTACGCGGTCATCGGCCGGATCAAGCTCCCGCCCTGGCGGCTCGCGCGCCAGCGCACGGTGTCGGGCATGATCCGCGAGTGGCAGGGCGCGCATCCGGTCCGGGCGGACGCCGCCGGCGCCCACGGGAGCATCCCTGCGCTGGTGCACGCGCTCGGCGACTTCCGCGCGCTGCCCGGCAACACGATCGAGCTCCTGCCCGACTACGACGCCTCCATCGCCCGCCTCGCCCGCGACATCGACGACGCCCGCGAGTCCGTCCACCTCCTGTACTACATCTTCGCGGACGACGATCGGGGCGGGCAGGTGCTGGCGGCGCTGCTCCGCGCCCGGGCCCGCGGCGTGGAGTGCCGTGTCCTGGTCGACGCGGCGGGTTCGCGCCAGTTCGCGCTGGCCGCGCTCCTCAAGCGCCTGCGGGCCGCCGGCATTCCCGCGCACGAGGCGCTCCCGGCCGGGCTCTTCCGGCGCGGGGCGGCGCGCTTCGACCTCCGGAACCACCGCAAGGTGGCCGTGATGGACACGCGGGTCGGGTTTACCGGCTCGCAGAACCTCGTGAACCCTGGGTTCGTTCCGGGCTTCCCGAACGAGGAACTGGTGGCGAGGGTCACGGGGCCGGTGGTGCTGCAGCTGCAGGCGGTGTTTCTCCAGGACTGGTTCTTCGAGACCGGCGAACTGCCCGCGAACCCGGAGGCGATCGAGATGCCGTCCGCCACGGGCTCCTCACTCGCCCAGCTGCTGCCGAGCGGCCCCGGCTACGAGCGGGAGAACGCCCAGGAGCTGCTGGTGCACCTCTTCCACCGGGCGGAGCGGCGGATCGTGATCACGACGCCGTACTTCGTGCCGGACGACCCGTTCCTGCAGGCGTTGCGGACGGCGGTGCGCCGCGGCGTGGAAGTCCGGCTCGTGGTCGCCAACCCGGTGGACAAGTGGGTCATGGGCCTCGCGCAGCGGTCCTATTTCGACGAGCTGCTGTCCGCGGGCGTGCGGATCCACCTGTACCGGCCCCGCTTCCTGCATGCCAAGCACGTGAGCATCGACGACGACCTGGCGATCGTCGGGTCGGTGAACATGGACATCCGGTCCTTCGCGCTGAACGCGGAGGTGGCGCTCCTGGTCTACGATCCGGCGGTGGTGACCGCCATGCGCGCGGTGCAGGAACGGTATTTCGCCGATGCCATCGAGCTGACGCGCGAGAGCTGGAGCCGGAGGCCACTGTGGCTCCGGGTGGCGCAGAACACCGCCCGCCTGGCCGATTCGCTCCTCTGACGGTTCCGGTTACCTTTCCCCGACGACCCGTTTCCTCCTCCCATCACGGCCCGGACACCCATGAGTCTCATCTGGATCAACGGACAGTGGCACGACCGCGACAGCGCCACGATCTCGGTGTTCGACCACGGCCTGCTTTACGGCGACGGCGTGTTCGAGGGCATGCGGGTCTATGGGGGACGGACCTTCCGGATGGCGGAGCACCTCGACCGGCTGTACGACTCGGCCCAGGCCATCTGGCTCACGCCGCCCATCGGCAAGGACGAGATGGCGCGGGTGACCGAGGAGGGGATCAAGCGGGCCGGGATCACCGAGGGGTACCTGCGCCACGTGGTGACGCGGGGTGTCGGCGACCTGGGCCTCGACCCCCGGAGCTGCCCGCGCCCGACGGCGATCATCATCTTCGACACGATCAAGATCTGGCCGCCCGAGCGCTACGAGAAGGGCCTCGTCATGATGAGCGCCGCCACGCCGATGCCCGATCGGGAATCGCTCTCCCCGCGCGTGAAGTCGCTCAACTACCTGCCGCACATCATGGCGAAGCTCGAGGGGATCCACGCGCAGATGGACGAGGTGCTGATGCTCGACCGGGGCGGGTACGTGGCCGAGGCGTCGGGCATGAACGTGTTCATCGTGCGGCGCGGCGCGGTCACCACCCCGCCCGCCTGGGCCGGCGTGCTTCGGGGCGTCACGCGGGACATCGTGCTCGAGCTGGCCGCGGAGGCGGGATTCCAGGCGCGCGAGGAGCCGATCAACCGATACGACGTCTATACCGCGGACGAGGCGTTCCTGACCGGCACGGCGGCCGAGATCGCGCCGATCAAGTCGCTCGACGGGCGGCAGATCGGCGCCGGGCCGATCGGACCCGTGACCCGGACGCTCATGGACCGGTTCAAGGCGCTCACCCGCGGTTGACGATTCGCCCTTGACCTCCCTCTTCGCCGCGGCGCATATTCGCCGGGTAGCCTGAACGGGAGCCCGCATGTCCTGGCGCGTCGTCGAGCACGGCGACACCACTTGGAAGGTTTCGTTCGCCGCCGAACGGACGGCCAACACCGCCCACTGGCGGCTGGTCCTCTCGTTCCGCGCCGCGGAGCCGGAGGGCAGGACCTTCTGGGCGCCGTACCCGCTGGAGTCCACGTCCCGCTCGGCCCTCTACACACAGGCCGACCGCATCCCCGCCGACCGGCTGGCGGCCATCCTGTCCGAACATCTCGGTTGAGCGGGGCGCACCCATGACGCAGGTGTCCTTCCAGGAGCTTCGCCGGATCGCCGACTCGCTCGCTTCCCTCCGCGGGAAGTCCGTGGCGGCCGCCGTGATGCGCTCCGACCTCCGGCAACTACGCCTGGAGACCGAGGACGGCCTGATGATGGTGCTCACCGTGGAGATCGACGAGGCCGGGCGGCCCCGCCTGGAGGTGGACGTCGTGCGGCAGCCGGAGGAGCCGGGCCGGCAGCTCGAGGTGCGGTTCGACGCCGTCTAGGGCGCGGCCACCAACCCCGCCCACACCGCGCGGGACACCGCCGCCATGTACGCCTCGGCGGCGGCCGGGTTCGGGAACCCGCGCGTCAGAATGACCAGCACATAGGGAGGACGGGCCGGAGGGAAGATCACCGCCGCGTCATGGTTCACGCCGGTGATGTTCCCCGTCTTGCTGGCCACCCTCGTGCCCGGCGGGATGCCGGCCGGAATGCCCGCCCTGAACTCCTGCTGGCTCAGGATGTCCAGCATGATCGCGCTCGACGAGTCGGATGCGGCGCGGCCCTGGGCAATGGCCGCCAGCAGGACTGCCAGGTCTCGCGCCGTCGTCGTGTTGCTGAGTCCGCGGTCATACGCCTTCTGGTCCTCCACGCCGCGGAGCACCACGATCGAGTCGGCGCCGAGGCGGCGTGCGGACGCCTGGATCGCGGCGGCCCCGAGTTGGGCCACCAGCAGGTTGGTGGCCAGGTTGCTGCTCCGGACGATCATCAGCTTGGCGAGCTCGCGCGCCGGGACCTGTCGGCCCTCGAGGGCATAGAGAGTGGAGTCGGAATCGTCGGCCGGGTTCAGGCTGTAGGGCGATCCGTCCACGATCGAGTGGAATTCGTTCCGGACCAGCACCGGCCAGTCCCAGCCGTATCGCCCCGCGTCCACGCGCTCGGCCAGTTCGATCAGTACCGGTACCTTCATGGTGCTGGCGGCGTGCACCCGCCACGCGGCGTTGCTCCAGGCGGAGTCGCCGGTGGCGAGGTCGAGGAGTGCGAGTCCGACTTCGGTGCCCGATGGGGCCGTTTCGGCCCCCAGGTTGCTGCGGAGCGATGCCGGGATCTGGCCCGCGGCCGCCGGAGCCAGCGCCAGGGTCGCCGTGAGCAGGAGCAGCAGCAGTCGTTTCATGACGGGGAGAGTATCATTCCCGCGTCACACTCTCAAGAGACCACATGCCCGATACCCATCCACGCCTGCGATTTGCCGAGTTCCGCCTGGATCGCCTGCCGAGTGGCCGGTGCAGCGCGACGGTGGTCCTGACGGGACCTGGGGGCGCCCGCTTCGAGGGAGACGCCCAGGGACTCGCGTCGCAGGCGGGAGAACTGCGGTGTGCGGCGCAGGCGTGCGTCAGCGCGCTCACCCAGTCGGTGCAGGGCGAGCTCAGTTTCGAGTGTCTCGGCGTCAAGGCGATCCGCGCCTTCGACGCCACGGTCGTGATCGTCTCACTGGCCACCCGCGGCGAAGGGGTGCCGAAGCGGGTCGTCGGCTCCGTCCTGACTGAGGAGGACCCGACCCGTGCCGCGGCCCTCGCGGTGCTCAACGCCACCAACCGCCTCCTCGGCAACCGTTACTTCGTGGATTGACCTGGTCGCGACCGCGATCCATTCCCGGGCATCTAGTGCTGGTCCTGCGGATTGGGTCGGGTTCCCTGCACGGGTTGCGGCGCCGCCACCTCCCTTACCTTCCGTTCCTTCACACTCAAGACATGCCTTAAGTTATTGTTGAATAATAGGTTAGAACCAGGATTTGGTTTGTGCCGTTCTTCGGCATAGGTTTGGCTTCAGTCGGTGGGTAGGGCAGTCGTTCCAATCTGAGATTTCGCCCTGGGGGCGGCACGCCTCGGCGTGTCGCTGAAGGAGCTTTGACGTGCATCGTTTCCTCTGCCTGACGATTGCCATCGGTGCGGCCGCCTGCAGCAGTGGCGGGCCGCCCTCCGTCGCGCCCTCACCGGCGGCGCAACAGGCCTCCATGGCGGCCGCCGAGGCGCTCGCCCCGGCCTCCGAGACTTCCTCCCCCGTCACGAGTTCCAGTGCGGTCCCGCCGCCGGTCAACGTGATCGACGTGGACAGCATGGCCCGGAACATCGTGGCGGCGGACTCCGCCGCCGATGCCGCGGCACTGTCCGCGCTCGACCAGGCGTATCCCGACACCGTGGCCACCCCGGTCTTCTCGCACGGGGGCGGTGCGGACGACCTCGACGTGGTCACCTCCTGGGACATCGACGTCGAGACGTACGTCTCCCACGAGCGGGTGCAGTACTACCTCGACTTCTTCCAGGGGCCCGGCCGCGAACGGATGGCCATCTGGCTCACGCGGCTGCCGCGCTACGAAGCGATGATCCGGGAGCAGATGCAGGCCAACGGGGTCCCGGAGGACATGGTGTACCTCGCGCTGATCGAGAGCGGGTACTCGAACACCGCGGTCAGCCGGGCCCGGGCTACGGGGATGTGGCAGTTCATGAAGGGGACCGGCCGGATGTACGGGCTCCAGGTCAATTCCTACGTGGACGACCGGCGGGACCCGGTCAAGTCGACGGCGGCGGCGGCGCAGCACCTCAACGACCTGCAGGAGCGGTTCGGCTCGATCTACCTGGCGGCCGCGGCGTACAACGCCGGCGCCGGCAAGGTGTCGCGCGGGCTTCGTGGCCTGCCCGCCGGCAGCGGTCCCTCGGTGGATCTTGCGGACGAGTTGGCCGAAGACGATTCGACCAACAACGACTCCGAGTTCTTCCGTCTCTACGACACCAAGTACCTCCGTCGCGAGACGAAGGACTACGTCCCGAAGCTGATCGCGGCCGCGCTCATCGCCAAGGAGCCGACGAAGTACGGCTTCGCGGCACCGCCGGCGGTGGCGCCCTTCGCCTACGACTCCGTGATCGTGACCGGCCAGACCGGGCTCGACGTCATCGCGCGCCTCTCGGGCGCCACGTTCGCCGAGATCCGCGAGCTGAACCCCCAGTACATCCGGATGGTCACGCCCCCTGGCAAGACGGCCGTGGTGCGTGTCCCGGTGGGCGCCGGCGACCGGACCACCGCCGCGTACGCCGAACTGCCCGCGTCGCAGCGGATCTCCTACCAGACCCACGTGGTCCGGAGCGGCGAGACACTCTCCGGGGTGGCCAAGAAATACGGCGTCAGCACGCAGCAGGTGCGCGACGCGAACGCCAAGATCCCGAAGTCCGGTATGCTCCGCGTCGGCCAGCGGCTGATCATCCCGACGAGCGGCTATTCGGCCGAGATGCGCGCCGCCATCGCCGCCACGGAGAGCTCGACCCGCGCTCCCGCACGGGGCGGGAAGACCTACACCGTCCGCCGGGGCGATACCCTGTCCGGCATCGCGCAGCGCTACGGTACCACCCCTTCGGCGCTGAAGCGGGCCAACGGACTCTCGAGCGACCGGCTCCGGGTCGGGCAGAAGCTTCGTGTCCGGAGTTCAGGCAGCAACGCCTGAGCCCACCGGGGTAGCAGCATGACGAACGGCCGGGGCAGGTGCCCCGGCCGTTCGTCGTTGTTGGAAGGGCGTTCCTAGAGCGACCGGAGGGCCTCGGTGAGTGCCGCCGCGCCGCCGGGGAGGGCGTACGTGAGGCGTCCTGCCGGGGAGACCACGTACACCATGGCGGGGTGCGAGAGGTCGCCGGTGGCCTCGTTGCGCACCCGCGGAATGCGCCAGTTGCTCAGGACGCGCTCGACGGCATCCACCTCGCCCGAGAGGACGTGCGCGTCCCCACCGAGTTCCCACCCCGCAGCGATCGAGGGGAGTCGGGCCGGCGTGTCGCGCCAGGGATCGAGCGTGACGACCAGCACCGCGGTCCGCCGGTCCGCGGTGGCCCGCTGGGCGTCGAGCGCCTCGCGGACCACCACCGGGCAGACCGTCTGGCAGTGCGCGAAGGCGAAGGTGACGAGGACGGGCCGGCCCCGGAAGTCGTCCAGGGAAACGGTGTCGCCCTGCTGGTCCACCAGCGTCAGGTTCGGCGCCGGGTCGTTGATCCGGGTGAGGACGGCGCCGCCCGACACGGGATCGAAGGGCTCGGCGTCGTTGCCGCGCACCCGAGCCGCGGCCAACGAAGCCCCGGTCAGCAGGAGGACGGGAGTGCTGATGAGCAGGACCCGCCCGGCGAACCGCCCGCTGGCGGCCGAGAGCGCCACGCGCAGCTCACCCCCCCAGACCGCGAGCAGGACGCCGATCATGCCGAGCGGCTGGCCGACGAGGAGGATCCAGCCGCTCGCATCGGGGAGCCCGTCGGGTGTCGAGCCGAAACAGAGCGCCCGCGTGCGCGCCAGCCACGCCGGCGCGCCGGGCACCGGCCAGAGCGCCAGCGCCCACCAGGCGATCGTGGTCACCAGGATGAGGTACAGGGCCAGGAGCGCGACGGTCCCCTGGCCCCGGGACGAAGCGGTCGTCATCCGATCTTCCAGACGAACGACAGGACCTTCCAGTTCACGAAGAAGTAGACGATGAAGGCCGCGAGGAACACGAAGACCAGCACCATGGTGCCGGGCGCCGGCCCGAGCCAGCCCTGGCCGGGAGCGTGCAGCTCCTCGTTCCGCCGGTCCACGTCGGCGGCGTGCACGGGCGGGTTGGTGATGCCCTGCGGCAGTCCGGCCACGGCCACGCCCGGCACGAGCGTGCCGATCGGCTCGCCGAAGAAGACCGACTTGACGGCGATGGCGACGAAGATGAACGCGCCGGTCGCCGCGATGATCCCGCCCAGCGCCACGAAGGCCAGCAGGACGTCCACCGCCGGGTTGAACGCGACGTCGAACGGCGCCTGGCTGAAGCTGATGTCCCAGTGGCGGCGCGGGACCCCGAATGTGCCCGCGAAGGTCATCGACATTACGAAGATGAACATGCCGCCGGCGAACAGGTACGGCTGGATCTTCGCCAGCCCCCAGAACGCCACTTTGCGCTGGAAGACGAGCGGGATGAGGTAGTACGTGGCCCCCATGAAGGCCATCGCCGTGCCGCTGACGACCGTGGCGTGGAAGTGGCCCGGGACGCGGAGCGTGTTGTGCACGATGATGTTGATCTGCTCGGTGCCGATGGTCACGCCGGTGATGCCGCCGACGAAGCCGAACACCACCACCGAGAACACCAGCGAGCTGAAGCCGGGGTCGCCCCACGGCGCCTTGCGGAGCCAGCCGAACATCCCGGTGCCGACGCCGCGCAGGCGCTGGCCCAGCTCCATGCCGGCCGGCACGGTGAAGCCGTGGATCATGCTGGCCAGCACCGCCATGTACATGAAGTAGCTGGTGTTCACGATCTTCCAGGCCGAGCCCATGCCCGGGTCCACCAGGAGGTGGTGGGCCGAGGCCATCGAGATGAACAGGATGTACAGCACGAAGGCGGAGCGGCTGATCTTCTCGTTCAGCACCACCGCGCCGATGGTCAGCGCGCCGAGCATGTACCAGATGGCCACCATGGCGGCCACGTTGATCTGCTGCGACGAGTGCCCGAGGCCCCACCAGATCATCCGGTAGACCTGGGGGTCCACGTTCATCAGGCCGAGGGACCAGAGGAAGGTCGGGATGTAGATGGCCGCGCCGTGGAGCAGGGTGATGACGGCGATGATCGCCGCGGTGACGGCGCCGTAGACCACGAGGGGCAGGGAACCGGTGTAGGTCCCTTCCCGCCGGGCGACCACCAGGTTGGCGAAGAAGATCCCGCAGACGAGGAGCGCCCCGACCGCGAACAGGATGATGCCGAAATAGTAGAGCGGGTCGGCCTTGAGGGGCACGTACGAGGTGAACAGCACGTCGGCCTTGCCCGACCACATGATCACCTCGACGAGCGCGGCGCCGCCGAGCATGAGCGCGAACGCCGCCCAGCCCAGCTTGGGGGCCACGATGCGCGCGTTGATCAGCGCGGTGCTGGCGAAGATCAGCACCGCCATCTCGTAGAAGATGATGAAGAAGATCAGCATGCTCATGCCGTGGACGCCGAGGATCCGGTAGAACCACTCGGCGGGCAGGAGGTGCACCGCCTGCCACCGGGTCAGCACCAGCAGGACGGCGGCGATGGCGCCGATCAGCAGGGACACGACCGCCACGACCGCGTTCGCCTTGACCAGCGTCTCGGCGGGGCGGTGGATGCGGCGGGCGGTGACGGGGCAGGTCCGGAAATCGGTCGTGTTCATCAGATGCCTCCCGACTGCGACGGGACGGTCCCGGTGCTGTCCACGACGATCACCCGGCCGACCATGGTGTGGTGCCCGATCCCGCAGAACTCGTTGCAGATGATCCGGAAGTCGCCGGCGGCCGTGGGGGTCACGCGCAGGCCGTAGTCGTAGCCGGGCACCACCTGGAAGTTCACGTTGATCGGGTAGAGGCTGAAGCCGTGGTTGACGTCGAGCGAGGAGAGGTGGAGGATGTATTCCTTGCCCTGTTCCAGCTGGAGGATCGGCGTCCACTGGAAGGACATCGCCGTCAGGTAGATGTCGCTGCCCGGCGGCGGCGCCACGATGGGCATGCCGCGATCGTCGCCGATTTGGTATTGCTTGATGAATTCCTGCGTCCGGGCGAAGAACGCCGCGGGCTCGGTCCGGCGCCGGATGCCCGACGGATTCTGTCCGCCCTTCACCTGCCAGAGCGGCATCATCGCGAAGAGCACCATGCACCACCCGAAGGCGATGGCGACCCAGGTGCGTTCCGACTTGTGGGCCGGCTTCCACCAGTTCCCCTTCGGGGAGTCGAGGCCGGTATGGGTCTCAGTCAGCATGGCGGCGCCTCACGGGAGGGTGGCAGGGGGCAGGGTCAGGATCTCCCACAGTCCCCACCCGGTGTAGATCGCGGCCATCACCACGATGCCGGCGATCAGCAGGAGGAAGACGTTGTCGAACAGGCGTTGGCCCAGCGGAATGGCCTGGTCGTCCTGGACGGGCGGTTCCGGCATGGCGAGCTCCCGGGCGGCTGGAAGGTGGCGGATGGTGGGCGCCTGATTGAATTCATCATAGTGTTATGATAATATGATTCGCGCAAGACCCCCCGCTCCTTCCCCGCAGGGTCCCGAGGTCTGATGCCGGCTGCCGTCAATCCGATCGAACGCGCCGCGCGTCGCGCCCTGGGGGCGGCGGACGCCGCCCTCAACCGCCTGTACGGGTGGCGGTACAATCCGCTCTACCAGAGCGGGACCATCGTGGTCGCGATGTTCCTGGTCCTCCTCGTCACGGGGCTGTGGCTGCTGATCTTCTACCGGGTCGGCGCGCCGTGGGCCTCGGTGGCGCGCCTGACCGCCAATCCCTGGACCGGCAACTGGGTCCGCGGGCTCCATCGGTACGCCTCCGACGCCGCCATCGTGGCCACCGCCGTGCACGCCGTCCGCATGGTCCTGCAGCACCGGTTCTGGGGGCCGCGCGCCCTCGCCTGGCTCTCCGGCGTCGTCCTGGTCGGCCTGGTGCTCGTGCTGGGCTGGACCGGCTACGTGATGGTGTGGGACACCTTCGGCCAGCGGCTCGCCATCGAGGGCGCACGCTTCCTCGACGCCCTGCCGATCCTCTCGGAGCCGATCGGTCGCGCCTTCACCGGCGAACGGGCCATTCCGGGCGCCTTCTTCTTCCTGAACCTCTTCGTGCACGTCGCCCTCCCGCTCGGCCTCGGCCTCGTGCTGTGGGTGCATGTGTCCCGGCTCGCGCGCCCGACGCTCCTGCCGCCGAAACGGCTCGGGTGGACCATCGTCGGCCTGCTCACCGCCGTCGCCGTGCTCTGGCCCCTCTCCATGGCTCCGGTGGCCGATCCGTTCACTCGGCCAGCCTCGGTACCCGCTGACTATTTCTTCGCCTTCTGGTTGCCGTGGTCGCGCAGCGTGCCGGCGGGGGCCGCCTGGCTTGGAGGTGGGGTGGTGGTGGCGTTCCTGCTCCTGGTGCCGAGGCTCGGCCGGGGGGAGCGCACGCATCGTCCTCCCTCCGAGGTGGACGAGGGAATCTGCACCGGGTGCTGGCAGTGCTTTCACGACTGCCCCTACGACGCCATCCGCATGCTCGAGCGGACCGACGGCCGGGCCGATCATGTGGCGCGCGTGAGCCCGGACCTCTGCGTCAGTTGCGGCATCTGCGCGGGCTCCTGCGCCCCGATGGGGGTGGGGCCGGCCGGCCGTACCGGGCGCGACCAGCTGGACGCGGTCCGGCACTTCCTCACGAGCCCCGATCGGGTGCCGGGCGAGGTCGTCGTCATCGCGTGCACGCACGGGGCGCTCGCCGCCGGCGACCGGGTGAGTCAGGCCGGGGCCGTCCTCTACCCGGTCGACTGCGTCGGCAACCTGCACACCTCCGTGATCGAACTGGCGCTCCGAGGTGGAGCGGGCGGCGTGCTGGTGCTCTCCTGCCCGCCGCGCGATTGCCGCAATCGGGAGGGTCCGAAGTGGACCGGCGAGCGGATCTACCACGACCGCGACGCGGAACTGCAGGCTCGGGTGGACCGCCGGCGGGTGGCGGTGGCGTACGCCGGACCCGGGGAAGCCGGCGCGGCCGTCGAGGCCGTCGAGCGGTTGAAGGCGACCGTCGCCGCGCTGGAGGTGCCCGAGCCGGGGGCGGACCTGGATCTGCTGGCCATCTGTGAGTCTCCCGCGCCGGTGGAGGCGACATGAGCCGGCGCGCGGTGTGGGTGCTGGGCGCGGTGGCGGCGGCCGGAGCGACGGTCGGCCTGGCCGCGCTTTCCCGCGCACCGCTCGCGGCGTACCCCTCGGACACGCCGGTCCTCCGGCTGGCGTGGAGCGTCCGCCCCGAGCGGATCGAACACTGCCGGACGCTCACCGACGAGGAGCTGGCCGGCGTGCCGGCCCACATGCGGCAGCGAGTCCAGTGCGAGGGGCGATCCGCCGGGTACCGGCTGGTCGTGTCGATCGACGGGGCGCCGAGGTTCGACACGCTGGTCACCGGAGGAGGCGCTCGCGGGGACCGCCCGGTGTACGTCTTCCGCGAGCTGGACGTACCCACCGGTCCGCACCGCCTGGACGTGCGGTTCGAACGGCGGGCAATCCCCGGGGTAGATTCCGTCGGCGCCGACGCCGACGCCGACGCCGACGAGGACGCCTCCCGGGACACGCTGATGGCGGGGCGCGCCCTCCGCGAGGCGGAAGAGCGGACCCGCCGGCAGGAGGAAGCCGTCCCCCCGGTGATGACACTGGACACTGACATCGAACCCGCCCCGCGGGAGGTGCTGCTGGTGACGTACGACATCGACCGCCGGGCCCTGGTGCTCCGGACGCGGGCACCCGTCCGGTGAACCTGGATCCCGTGTCGGCGGAGACGCAAAGGCGGGTCGGCACCTGGCTCGCCCTCTGGGCGGGGATGGTGCTGCTCCTGGTGCTCATCGGGGGGGCCACGCGGCTCACCGAGTCGGGGCTCTCGATCACGGAGTGGAAGCCGGTGACCGGCGTGCTGCCGCCGCTCAACCGGGCCGCGTGGGAGGCGGAGTTCGATCGGTACCGGCAGATCCCGGAATACCAGCAACTCAACGCTGGCATGTCGCTGCCGCAATTCCAGGTGATCTACCTGTGGGAGTTCACGCACCGGCTCTGGGCCAGGCTGGTCGGGCTCGCCCTGGCCGTGCCGCTCCTCTACTTCGCCTGGCGGCGCGACGTGCGCGGCCCGCTTGCGTGGCGGATCGGCGGAATCCTCGTGCTGACGGGGCTGCAGGGCGCGATGGGCTGGTACATGGTCAAGAGCGGCCTGACCGTCCGGACAGACGTCAGCCAGTACCGGCTGGCGGCGCACCTCGCCCTGGCGCTGGTGGTGTACGGGCTGGCGGTCTGGACCGCCGCGGAGCTCCTCGGCTTCCGCCACCGCAACCCCGATGAGGCCAAGGAAGGGGAGGTGGCGGGCCTGCGACGCCGGACCGGGTGGTTCGCCGCGCTGGTCTTCCTTACGATCGTGTCGGGCGCGTTCGTGGCCGGGCTCGACGCCGGTCGCGCATGGAACACCTTCCCGCTGATGGGCGGCCGCCTGGTCCCGCCGGGGTATGCGAGTCTCTCTCCCTGGTACCTGAACGCCTTCGAGAACGTCGCCGCCGTGCAGTTCCACCACCGCTTGCTCGGGATGGCCGTGGCGCTGCTCGCCGTGCTCCTCTGGCGCCGTAGCCGCGAGGTGCCGCTTCCCGCCGGGGCCCGGGTACCGTTCTTGGCGCTGGCGATCCTGGCGGTGGTCCAGATGGGGTTGGGGATCACCACGCTGCTGCTGCATGTCCCGGTCGTGATGGGGGTGCTCCACCAGCTCGGGGCGGTGCTCGTCCTGACGGCGGCCCTGCTGGGGCTGTCCGCGCTCCAAACGACGAACGGCCGGCGTGCATCGCCGGCCGTCGTCGATCGTGGAGCCGCCCGCCCCGTCAGTTCACGGTAACCGGGACGTTGGCGTTGCGCGGGTCGCCCTTGAGGACTTTCCGGGCATAGCCGTTCCGCGGGTCGCCGCCCTGGGCCAGGATGTTGGCCACGGTGGTCGGACCCCGGTTGTACGCCAGCAACGCGTGCTGCACGTTGCCGTCGAACTGCTTCACCAGATCCCGCATGTACCGGAATCCGAGTCGCAGGTTCCGGTCGCGTTCGAAGAGGTCTCGCTCCGTCACGGCGGGCTCGTAGACGCGCGCGGTCGGAAGCCGGATCTGGGTGAGCCCGATGGCGTTCATGGGACTCCTGGCGCGCTCCGAGAAGTTGCTCTCCACCTGAACCAGCTGGAACGCCATCTTCGGGTCGAGCCCTTCACTGAGGGCGATGTCGTAGATCGCGGCGCTGAGGTCGGCCGGGATCCGGTACTTGGCGGAGTATTCCTGGACGGCGTTGGCGCGGGCGAGCTGAAATCTGAGCATGTCGCTCTCGCCCGTGGCGGCCTCGAGCCGCCGGCTCATGTCCCGGAATTCCCGCGACACGAAATCCGCCGTCGGGCTCGGGGCAACGTCGGCAGCGCCCGCACGCCGCGGCCAGCCGGCGAGCGCGCACACCAGGACGGCGGCGCCGAGCAAAACGCCACCCCGCAGGACGAGCCGGGGCGTCGGTGAGTTGCGTTCGATCTGGTGGTCCGTTCGGGTCAACAAATCGTTGATCCTCCCTTGGGGTCTGCCGACGGGTCGGTCGACCGAGGCGATTACGTCCGCCGCCAGTCGCCGTGCGTCCCGCCAGTCTTGTCCAGCACCTGCACTCCCTCGATCGTCATGCCGCGGTCCACCGCCTTCACCATGTCGTACACCGTCAGGCAGGCCACCGCGGCCGCAGTCAGCGCCTCCATCTCCACGCCGGTGCGCCCTTCGCACCGCACCCGGGCCGTGACGCGCACACCCGGCAGGGCGGGCTCGAGCTCGGCGCGCACCTCGATCAGGTCCACCGGCAGCGGGTGACAGAGCGGGATCAGTTCCCCCGTCCGCTTGGCGGCCATGACGCCCGCCACCTCGGCCACCGACAGGACGTCGCCCTTCTTGATGGCATGGGCCGCCACCAGGTCGAACGCCTCCTGCGTCATCCGGACGCGGCCCTCCGCGCTGGCGGTGCGCACCGTGACCGGCTTGCCGCCGACGTCCACCATCCGGGCGCGCCCTTCGGCGTCGAGGTGCGAGAGGCTCACAACACCTCCGCCAGGTCGCCCGCGAGCACCGCCAGCAGGAGTTGCGGGTTCACGTTGCCCTGCGCCGACTCGCGCGCCTCGCTCACCAGCGCCTGCGCCGCCAGGAGCCCCGTCGCGGCCCGGCCCTGCAGGGCCGCCGGGACGGGCTCCGTTCCTTCCACTCCCGACGCCACCCGGGCGGCGTCGCCGAGCGTCTCGGCGACGGCATCGAGCAGCTCGGTGAACTCGCCCCGCGCCGACCAGGGAGCCTGCGCGAGCGCCTTCTCGGCGGCCGGTCCGGCGCCGCTGAGCACCCCCTCGAGCCATGCGCCCGCGGCCTTCCGGCTGCGCGCGCCCGCACCAGAATCGGAGAGCGCGGCGCCGATGGAACCGTTTGCGCGCGCCACGAGCCGCGTCAACTCCGCTCCCGCCGGCGCCGGCTCGAGGTGCGCCGCCAGAAACTCACGCACCTCCGCGGCGGCGAGCCGACCGATCCGGAGCGGCACCGCGCGCGACCGGATCGTGGGGAGGAGCTTCCCGGGGTCGGCGCACGTCAGCACGAAATAGCTGTCGGCTGGCGGCTCCTCGAAGAGCTTCAGGAGGGCGTTGGCGGCCTCCGGACTCGACTCCTGCGCCACCAGCCGCTCGGCCTCCCCGAGGATGAAGACCTTCTTGCGCCCTTCCACCGGCGTCAGCGCGGCGCGCCGGGCGACGAGGCGGGCGGTGGCCATCCCGTGAGCCGACATCCCGTCGGGTGGGGAGTAGAGCGGGGCCTTCCGGCGCTCCTCGAGGACCTCGGCAATGCTCTCCGCCGCCTCCTCCATCTGCTTGTCCGGCTCCCCGGCCTTGGGACGGGGGATCGGGACGATCCAGTGCAGGTCGGCGTGCGCCAAGCCCAAGACCAGGTGGCAGGCCCGGCAGCGGCCGCACGGTTCGTCGGCCGGCGCCTCGCAGAGGACGAGCTGCGCCAGCCAGAGCGCCAACCGTTGCTTGCCGACCCCTTCCGGCCCGGTCATCAGGATGACCTGGGGGAGCTGTCTCTTCGCGCGGGCCGTGGAGAGCCGGCGGCGGGCCATCGAGTGCCCGACCAGGGGCTTCAGTGTCATGGTACGGAAGGTATGTCGGCGGCGAAAATTTGGAACCAGCGCTCATGTAACATCTTTTTCAACAACGACTTAGGCGCACATTTTCGTGCCAGCTGCGGTCCGGAAATACGCCAATCTGGCCTGAGGTGCGCATGTGAGTGTTTGCTCGCTTTCTGGTATTGTGAGCAATTGCTCGCATGATTTGTAACATGCTTCTCTGCAATGCCTTCTGGGATCGCTGGCCGATGCACCATCCTGCACGAGGGATCGGTCCAGCCACGGCCCTGCCACCCTGTGCGTGCCCGGAAACCGGGCACTGGCGGGCTGTGGAAAGCTGGAAAACGGGGGGATAAGTCCGTGGAGGAAGGGGAAAAGGGGGCAGGGCGGCGGGGCAGCGGGGCAGCGAGGCAGGTGAGTCGGCGGACGGTGCTTCGACCGTCACCCCGGAGAGAGCCGGGGCCCAGTCCGCCTGCACGCAGCGAAACGACCGCCCCGCTGCCCGTCTGCCCCGCTGCCCCGCGGCTGCCGTGCGCTTCCGTGCGCGCGGCCGCTCTATTAGACTTGCCCCGCGCGCAACCATCAGGTGGCGTGTCGATCCCGAGTAGCTCAGTTGGTTAGAGCAGCTGACTGTTAATCAGCGGGTCGGGGGTTCGAGTCCCTCCTCGGGAGCTGGAGTATCGACGGCCTCGCCATGCGGCGGGGCCGTTGCCGTTTGCCGGTGCTTGTGCGGTCCC
>CAYUOK010000015.1:0-1150 GCA_964446395.1 uncultured Gemmatimonadaceae bacterium
TGCACGTCGACCTCGACGCCTTCTTCGTGGAGGTCTGCCGCCAGCTCCGCCCGGAGCTGCGCGCGGTGGACCTCCTCGTCGTCGGGGGGGACCCGAAAGGGCGCGGGGTGGTGCAGTCGGCGTCGTACGGGGCGCGGGCCTTCGGCGTGCGGGCGGGAATGTCCTCAGCCGAGGCGGCGCGCCGCTGCCCCGGCGCCGTCTTCGTCCGCACCTCGTTCGACGACTACCGCCGCGCCTCCCGCGCGGTGCGCCAGGTCCTCGAGGAGTTCTCGCCGCTCGTGGTGATGGCGTCGCTCGACGAGGGCTACCTCGATTTTTCCGGCACCGACCGGCTCCATCCGGTGTCGCTGCTCCCGGTCGCGGAGCGGCTCAGGGACCGCGTGCGGGAAGTGGCGGGGCTCGACTGCAGCATCGGGATCGGGCCGAACCGGATGGTGGCCAAGCTCGCCTCCGATGCCGCCAAGCCGCGCGGGCTGATGGAGGTGCGGGAGGGGTGGGAGGAGGGATTCGTGGCGGGCCTCCCGCTCAAGGCGCTCCCCGGCGTCGGGCCAAGGACCGCGAGCCGCCTCGAGTCGCTAGGGCTGACGGAGGTGTGGCAGGTGCAGGCCCGGCCGATCGCCGAGCTGGAGAAGCTCCTCGGGCCAGAGGCCAAGGCCCTCAAGCGGCGCGCCCACGGGCACGGGGGCCGGGTGCTCCGGGCTCGCCAGGAGACGAAGTCGGTGAGCCGGGAAACCACACTCGACAAGGACACCGCCGACCCCGCCAGGCTGGAGCGCATCCTGCTCCGCCTCTCGGCGCACGTGGCGAGCCAGCTCCGGGGGGAAGGGCTGGCGGCGCGCACCGTCACCCTGAAGCTCCGCCACGGTGATTTCGTGACCATCACCCGGAGCCAGACCCTGCCGGCGCCCACCGACCTGGACGCGGACGTCGTGGACGCCGCCCGGGGGCTGCTCCGGGCCGCGTTCGAGGAGGTCCGGCGCCGTGGGCGGGGCGTGCGGCTCGTCGGGGTGGCGGCCACCAACCTGGTGGAGGCCCCCAGCCCCGATCTCTTCGAATCCCCGGAGCGGACCCGGCTCCGGCACCTGACCTCTGCCGTGGACCGGGTCCGGGAGCGGTTCGGGTTCGATGCGGCGACGCCGGGGAGCATGGT
>CAYUOK010000015.1:1250-17551 GCA_964446395.1 uncultured Gemmatimonadaceae bacterium
TCCCCAACTTGCTATACGTCAAGCAAGTGCCAATTGGAGGCGCCGTGGCTGCTGCTGCCCCTCAATTGCTCGAGTCCGACCGCCCCGGCTCCCGGACCACCCGGGAGGCGGTGCTCGATGCCGCCGAGCGGCTGTTCGCCGAGCGGGGGTTCGAGGCCACCAGCCTCACCGATGTCGGTGCGGCCGCCGGGGTTTCCCGCGGCACGCCGGGCTACTTCTTCGGCTCCAAGGCCGACCTCTACCGGGCCGTGCTGGAGCGCTGCTTTTCGGAGGTCCGTTCCGCCGTCCGCAGCGGCCGCGCGCGGGCACTCGCCAGCGGCGAGCCCCGGGAGACGGTCCTCGCCGGCGTGGTGTCCGAGTACTTCGACTTCATCACCGCCAACCCGAATTTCGTGCGCCTCATCGAGTGGGAGGCGCTGACCGGGGGTCGCACGCTGCAGGACGTCCCGCCCCACGTCGAGGCCGCCCAGGAAGCGCTGGCGGCCCTGAGCGACGAGGTGGCGCTCGATTCCGGGCGCCCCGGCGAGGCGGCCCAGCTCCTCCTCAGCGTGATCGGCCTCTGCTGGTTCCCGCTGGTCCACTCGGGGACGATGCTCCGCGCGATGGGCATCGACGCCACCGACCCCTCATTCCTCCAGGCGCGCAAGCGCCACGTGATCGACCTCGTGCTCTCGGGCACGCTGGGCCGGTCCCAATCCCGACTCCCTAGCTGAGCGTGAGACCGATATGACTACCGCCATCAAGCAACCGACCCACGCCGACCTCGCGCCGAAGACGACCGAGCAGGAAGCTCGCGACGTCGCCGAGGCCGCACGCGAGCAGGAATGGCAGTCGCGGAGCTTCGTCCGCGAGCTCTTCGAGGGGGATTTCGACCTCGACCTGATCCATCCCTTCCCGGAGCCCGACCCGGCCGACCTGGCCCGGGCCAAGCCGTTCATGGAGCGGCTCGAGAAGTTCATGCGGGAGAAGGTGGACAGCGACAAGATCGACCGCGAGGGCAAGATTCCGCCGGAGATCATCGAGGAGCTCCGGCAGATGGGCGCCTTCGGCATCAAGATCGCCCCGGAGTACGGCGGCATGGGGCTGAGCCAGTACAGCTACACCAAGGCCATCAGCCTGGTGACGAGCAACGACGGCAGCATGACGGCCCTCCTCTCCGCCGCCCAGAGCATCGGCGTGCCGGTGCCGCTCAAGCTCTTCGGCACCGACGCGCAGAAGAAGAAGTACCTCCCGCGGCTCGCCAAGGGCGCCATCTCGGCGTTCGCGCTCACCGAACGCGGCGTCGGCTCCGACCCCGCGGGAGTGGCCACGACGGCGGTGCTCTCGCCCGACGGCAGCCACTACATCCTCAACGGCGAGAAGCTCTGGTGCACCAACGGCACCATCGCGGAGCTGATGGTCGTCATGGCCCGCACGGGCAAGAAGATCAGCGCCTTCATCGTCGAGGCCGACTGGCCCGGCGTCGAGGTCGTCGAGCGGCTGCACTTCATGGGGCTCAAGGCCATCGAGAACGGCGTCATCCGCTTCACCAACGTGAAGGTGCCGGTGGAGAACATCATCTGGGGCGAGGGCAAGGGCCTCAAGCTGGCCCTGGTGACGCTCAACACCGGGCGGCTCACGCTGCCGGCCTCCTGCGCCGCGGGCGCCAAGCGCTCGCTGGAGATCGCGCGGATCTGGGCCGCGGAGCGCCAGCAGTGGGGCGCGCCGATCGGCAAGCACGACGCCGTGGCCCAGAAGCTCGGGCGGATGGCGGCCGACACCTTCGCCATGGACTCGGTCAGCGACCTGGCCTCGCTCATGGCCGACCGCGGCACCGTGGACATCCGCCTCGAGGCCGCCATGGCCAAGATGTGGAACTCCGAGGTGGGCTGGCGGATCGTGGACGACCTGCTGCAGATCAAGGGCGGGCGCGGCTACGAGACGGCCGACAGCCTCCGGAGCCGCGGCGAGCGCCCCGACCCGGTCGAGCGGATGATGCGCGACTACCGCATCAACCTGATCTTCGAGGGCTCCAGCGAGATCATGCGCCTCTTCATCGCCCGCGAGGCGGTGGACACCCACCTGAAGGTGGCCGGCGCCCTCATCGACCCGAAGTCCTCCACGGGCACCAAGGTCAAGGCGCTCTTCGGCGCCGGCGCGTTCTACGCGCTGTGGTATCCGAAGCTCTGGATCGGGTTCAAGGGCCGCTTCGGCTACGGCGCCTTCGGGCCGCTGGCCACGCACCTCCGCTTTGCGGAGCGGCGCTCGCGCAAGCTGGCGCGGACCCTCTTCCACGCCATGGTCCGGTTCGGCCCGAAGCTCGAGAAGCGGCAGGCCGTCCTCGGCCGCCTCGTCGAAATCGGCGCCGAGCTCTTCGCGATCTCGGCCACGGTCAGCCGCGCGCAGGCGATGGTCAAGAAGAACCCGGCCGACCGCTCGCCCATCGAGCTGGCCGACGCCTTCGCGCGGAACGCCCGCCGCCGGATCGACGAGCGCTTCGCCGCCGTCTTCGACAACGAGGACGTGCTCAACTACGCGATCGCCCAGCAGACCACCGCCGGCAAGTTCGCGTGGGTGGAGTCCGGCATGGTGCGGGACAAGTAGGATGGCGACCCCCGAGGGCCGGTCCCTTCCGTTCGTCGGTCCCGAGCACGTGGACGTGGCCGTGCTCGAGACCTTCGCGTACGACGGGCCGGCGCAGGAGATCGTCACCAGCACCGACGAGTTCAGCGCCGTCTGCCCGTACAGCGGGCTGCCCGACTTCGCGACGCTGACCGTCACCTACGTGCCCGGAAAGTCGTGCATCGAGCTGAAGAGCCTCAAGTACTACGTCACGAGCTACCGCAACGTGGGGATCTTCCAGGAGCACGCCACGGCCAAGATCGCCGAGGACCTCTTCAAGGTGCTCTCCCCCGCCCGCCTCACGGTGGAAACGGTCTACAACGTCCGCGGCGGGTTCCTGACCACCTGCACGGTGACGCTGCCGGCCTAGGGGAGGCCTCTCCAGGGGCGTCGGCAGGGCCCGGAATGCAAAGCGCGGTGCGGGAGTGGATCCCCGCACCGCGCCTCGTTTTCCCCCTACAGAACCGGCTACTTCTTCGCCAGCCCCGGGCTCGGCGGCAGCACCGTCCGCGGCGTGACCGGAGTGACCGGCCCGCGCGGCAGGAGCGCCGGGAGATTGGCCAGCTCGAAGCCCGTCACCGCCATGACCGCCGACGCCTGCATCAGGTCGCCCGGCACTGCATGGTCATAAGTGTCGACCTGCGAGTGGTGGGTGTGGTTGTAGCCGCGGGTCTCCTGGTCGAAGTTCCACGCCGGCACGCCGTACGGCGTGAACGCCAGGTGGTCGGTGCCCCCCTTGTTGGCCTCGCGCACCTTGGAGGCGCCCAGCGACGCCACCGGGGCGAGCAGGTCCTGCCAGAGCTGGGCGTCCTGGTTCCGGCCCTGCAGCGCCTGCCCCGTGATCATCCCGGTGCCATTGTCGAGCACCAGCACCGCCTGGACGTTGTTCAGCTCGGACGCGTGCTTGGCGGCGTACGCCACCGACCCGAGCAGCCCCTCTTCCTCGCCGCTGAAGAGGATGAACCGCATCGTGCGCTTCGGCTTGAGGCCGCTCTGCATGATGACGCGCGCCGCCTCCATGACGACCATCGAGCCGGTGGCGTTGTCCGTGGTGCCGGTACCAAGATCCCAGCTGTCGAGGTGGGCGCCGAGGATGACCACCTGGTCGGGCCACTCGGTGCCCTTGATCTCGGCCACCGTGTTCCACTGCTGGACCGGCTTCTTTCCGATCGTGTTGCTGATCCGGCCGGAGACCGTCGGGGTCACGCCCCGAGCGAGCAGGCGGCTGAAGAAGGTGTAGTCCTCGTGCGCCACCACGACGTTCGGAAGCGGCGAGATGCTGTACGCCGATCCGCTCATGGTCATGAGCCCGAATTCCTTTGAGCCGTCGGTCAGGACGCCGAGCGCGCCGGCATTCTTGAGCAGGTAGTTGCGATCCACGGCGAACTGCCGCCGGGCCTGGCGGGCGGCGGCCGACGTGTCGGTCGGCGTGGCGCGCATCGCGGCGGCGCGAGCCTCCCGCTCCTTCTGTGCCGCGGCGGAATCCGCGGCGGTCATCGGCGGCCCGTCCGGATTCCAGATGCTGGTCGGCGGCCGGAGCATGAGCCACGCCCCCTTCACCTTGCCCTTGTACACGGCGAGGCTCTCGGGCGTCGAGACGTCGACCATCACCACCGGCCCGGTGAGCGTCTTCCCCTCGGTACCGGCGGTCCAGGCCCAGCTGTGGGCGGTCAGGTTCCGGACGAAGGGCGAGTCGATGCGGAAGGCGATCTCCCCGCGCTCCCAGGTGACGCCGTACTCCCACGATTCCTGCCAGCTGGACAGGCCGTAGGACTTGAACTGGGCCTCGGTCCAGTCGTTGGCCCGCTTCATTCCTGCCGAGCCGGTCAGCCGCGGCCCGATCACGTCGGTGAGGTACCCGAGGTTGGCCATGACCTGGGACTTGTTCATCGCCTGGTCGATCAGGGCACCCGCGCCGGACGTATCCACTCCGGTCTGGGCGGCGAGCGGCGTGGCGGCGAGTGCGAGCAGCAGCAGGAACCGTCGTGTCATCTGTGGACCTTCCGATGCGGGAACAGGGGGCAGGGCTACCGTGCTGGCTGGGCCTACGGGTGCAGGCGGGGGCCGGTTTCGGTGACGATATGATATACAGGCTGGGCCGCTGGCGCGCGAGCGGCGGCCGGGCTACGACTCCCCGACGAGCCGCCTCGCGATGCTCCGCAGGCGGTCCACCTCGGGCAACGCCGCGATCCACCGGCCGGGCACGGCGGCCTCCCCGTCCCGGGCGCCGAGGAGCCCTCCCGCCACCGCGGCGTTGGTGTCGGTGTCGCCGCCCGCGTTGGCCAGCCAGATGAGCGCCTGCTCCAGGTTCGGCTCGTGCCACGCGGTCCAGAGCGCGATCTCCGCGCAGCTCACGGCGTCCCACCCCCGCTCGCCAAGGATCGGCAGTTCCTCCCGTCGCTCGAGCGGTACCCGCCGCGCGGCGGCCAGGAGCTCCGGCGGCGCGTCGTTCACCCGCAGCACCTCGATCACGTCCGCCAGGAAGTCCCGGCGACCCCCCAGCAGCTCGGCCGCGGCCACGTTGACCGCCACCGCGCTCCAGGTGCAGCGGTCGTCGGGATGGGTCAGGGCCGCCGTGTGCCAGCTCCCCGCCACGAGGTTACGCGGGGAGCCGCGCGTGGCGAGCGCCACCGGCAGCGCCCGCATGACGGCCCCATTGGGCGCCCGCCCCCCCGTGCCGGAGGGGGGCGAGCCATGGGTCCGGATGTGGTTCAGCGCCGTCCGGGTCCAGTTCCCCGCCCCGCGCCCGTCCGTGTCGAGCCACCGGATCCACCGGCCGGCCAGCCGCTCGAGATCCACGTCGCCCGCCAGGAGTTCCTCCGCCAGCAGGAGGGCCATGGCCACGTCGTCGTCGAACGGCGACTCCGGCGTGTCCCGCCGGACGATGTCGCGGAGCCCGCCGGGAAACTCGGCCAGGATCGCGTCCGGAGTATGAAGGAATTCGGTGGGGACGCCGAGGGCGTTGCCGGCTGCGTGGGCGAGCAGGGCGCCCGAGGCGCGCTCGGCGAGCGATGGGGAATCGGGACGCGATGCGGTCATCGGCGGACAAACGTAACCGGCTTTGCCCCGGCCCGCCGCGCGGCTAGTTTACTCCCGTCTCTGCAACGCCTCCTCACCATAAGGACCGTGCTGTGTCGAACGAAACCCTCAGTGTCATCGACAACCGGACCGGCAAGCGCTACGAACTGCCGATCGCCGACGGAACAGTGCGGGCGATCGACCTGCGCCAGATCAAGACCTCCGACGACGACTTCGGCCTGATGACCTACGATCCGGCCTTCACGAACACCGCCGCCTGCCGGAGCGCCATCACCTACATCGACGGCGACCGCGGCATCCTCCGCTACCGCGGCTACCCCATCGAGGAACTGGCCGACAAGGCGAGCTTCCTCGAAGTGGCGTACCTGCTCAGCGAAGGCGAGCTCCCCACCAAGGCGCAGCTGGCCAAGTGGGAGCATGACATCATGTTCCACACCTACGTGCACACCAACATCATCAAGTTCCTCGAGGGGTTCCGGTACGACGCCCACCCGATGGGGATGCTCCTCGGCGTGGTCGGCGCCCTCTCCACGTTCTACCCCGACGCCAAGAACATCCACGACCCGGACAACCGCTACATCCAGCGCGTCCGCCTCATGGCCAAGATCCCGACGCTGGCGGCGTTCTGCTTCCGGCAGACCCGCGGCCTCCCGTACGAGTTCCCGCGGAACGACCTCGATTACATCGGCAACTACGTCAACATGACCTTCAGCATCGGCGGGCATCACAAGCCGAACCCGGTGCTGCAGCGGGCCCTGGAAATCCTCCTGATCCTCCACGCCGACCACGAGCAGAACTGCTCCACCAGCGCCGTCCGCGGCGTCGGCTCCTCCGGCGTGGACCCGTTCTCGGCCATTTCCGCGGGCATCGCCGCCCTCTACGGCCCGCTGCACGGCGGCGCCAACGAGGCGGTGCTCCGCATGCTCGACGAGATCGGCGACAAGAAGAACATCCCCGCGTTCATCGAGCGGGTGAAGGCGGGCGAGGGGCGGCTGATGGGCTTCGGGCACCGGGTGTACAAGTCGTACGACCCGAGGGCCAAGCTGATCAAGCGGGTGGCGGACGAGGTGTTCGCGGAGACGGGGCTGAACCCGAAGCTGGAAATTGCGGTGGAGCTCGAGCGGATCGCGCTGTCCGACGAGTACTTCATCAAGCGGAAGCTCTACCCGAACGTGGACTTCTACTCCGGCCTGATCTACCAGGCCATGGGCTACCCGACCGACTACTTCACGGTGCTCTTCGCGCTGGGCCGGATGCCCGGCTGGCTGGCGCAGTGGGAGGAGATGATCACCGACAGCGAGCAGAAGATCGCCCGGCCGCGCCAGGTCTACACCGGGCCCGACACCCGCAGCTTCGTCCCGATCGACCAGCGGAAGTAGCCGCTAGTCGGGCCAGGCCTCGCCCTCGAGGTAGGTGTACCCCTCGAGTCCCGCGACATAATCCGCGATGAAGGAATTCGCCTCGGCCCGGGAGAGATCCCGGGCCGCGGTCACTTTGCGCCGCCACGTGGCCAGCAGGTCGGAGGCGTGGAACTGCACGTAGTTCAGCACCTCGGTCACCGTGTCCCCGTGCACCAGGTCGGTCACCTGGTAGCCGCCGTCCTTGGACAGCCGGACGTGCACGGCGTTGGTGTCGCCGAAGAGGTTGTGGAGGTCGCCCAGGATCTCCTGGTACGCCCCCGTCAGGAAGATGCCGAGGATGTAGGCGTCGCCGTCGGCACAGGCGTGCAGCTCCAGCGACGGCTTCCCCTTCCGGCCGCCGGCGAAGCGGTCGATGACGCCGTCGGAGTCGCAGGTGATGTCCTGGATGGTGCCGCGGCGGGTGGGCCGCTCCCCGAGCCGGTGGATCGGCATGATCGGGAAGAGCTGGTCGATGGCCCAGTTGTCGGGCAGCGACTGGAAGACCGAGAAGTTCGAGAAGTACCGGTCCACGAGCGTGGCGTCGATGTGGGCGGTGATTTCCGGGTGCGAGGTGCGGTCGTCGCCCAGCAACTGCTGCATGGCGGTCAGCGTGCAGAGGTAGAGCTGCTCGGCGTCGGCCTTGTCCCGCAGGGTGAAGACGCCGCTCGCGAAGTACTCGTTGGTCCGTTCCTTGGCGAAGATGGCGTCGTGAAACGCCTCGTCGAGCCGCTCGAGGTTGAGCCCCTCGAGGTTCTCCGCCATTTCGCGGAGCAGCGGGTGCGGGTCGTCGCCGAGGAGCGGCGGGACCGGCTCGACCTGGCTCTCGACGTCGATCACGTTGACCAGGAGGAGGGAGTGGTGCGCCGTCAGCGCCCGCCCCGACTCGGAGATCAGGTGCGGCATCGGGAGCTCGCGCTCGCGGCAGGCGGTGCCGATCGTGTACACCACGTCGCTCGCATACTCGCGCATGGTGTAGTTGACGCTGGCGGGCCGGGTGGAGCGGGAACCGTCGTAGTCCACGCCGAGGCCGCCGCCCACGTCCACGTGGGTCAGGTGGAAGCCCATGGCGTGGATCTCGCCGTAGTAGCGGGTGATCTCCTCGAGCCCCGCCTTGACGTGCCGGATGTCGGTGATCTGGCTGCCGAGGTGGAAGTGGACCAGCTTGAGCAGGTCCTTCCGCCCCAGCCGGTCGAGCTTGGTGAGGAGCCGCATCAGCTCCACCGCGCTCAGCCCGAACTTCGACTTCTCGCCGCCGCTCTTGGCCCACCGCCCCGACCCCTCCGTGGCGAGCTTGATCCGCACGCCGAGGGTCGGGACGATCCCCATCTCGTCCGCCACGGCCAGGAGGAGGTCCAGCTCGTGGAGCTGCTCGACCACGATGAAGACCTGGTGGCCCAGCCGCTGCCCCATCAGGGCCAGCCGCATGAACTCCTCGTCCTTGTAGCCGTTGCAGACGATCAGGTGCTGCGTGCTCTCGTGCAACCCGAGCACCGCCTGCAGCTCCGGCTTGCTGCCGCACTCGAGGCCCACGCCGTGCGCGGCGCCGAACTCGACGATTTCCTGCACGACGTGCCGCTGCTGGTTGACCTTGATCGGGTAGACGGTGGTGTACGACCCCTCGTAGCCGAACTCCGCGATGGCCGAGCGGAACACCTCGGCGAGCTGGGAGATCCGGGCGCGGAGGATGTCGGAGAACCGGAGCAGCAGCGGGAGGCCGACGCCCTGCGCCTGCAGGTCCATCGCCAGCTGGTAGAGGTCGAGTCCGTGCGCGGGGTCGCCGTCGGCGTGGACGGTCACGTGGCCGTCGGCGTTCGCGCGGAAGAAGCCCAGGCCCCAGCCCGGCATGTTGTAGAGCTTTTCAGCGTCCCTGGGGGTCCAGGTGGCCGGCGTGGTGGGCGGCGGCGTCACGGTCGTAATCGCGGTGCTCCTGCTGGAGAATCGGCCTCAATGTTAACGCCCACGGCCTCCTCCCGAAAGCATCCGCGTCCCGACGGCCTCCGGGGTGCCTCCCGCCGGAGGCGCCGCGGGGCGAGATTTCGGCGACACCACGAACCGGAGATGTCATGCAGTGGTCGTACCGCGTCGGCCGCATCGGCGGCACCGACGTCAAGATTCACGTCACCTTCCTCGCCCTCGTGGCGTGGTGGGCCTGGTCCGCCTGGTCGGACGGCGGGAGCTCCGCGGCGCTGGAAGCGGTGGTTTTCCTGCTGGCCCTGTTCAGCTGCGTCCTGCTGCACGAGTTCGGGCACATCGTGATGGCGCGGCGCTTCGGCGTCCGGACGCCGGACGTGATCCTCCTCCCCATCGGCGGCCTGGCCCGGCTCGAGCGGATGCCCGACGAGCCGAAGCAGGAGCTGCTCATCGCCGCGGCGGGCCCGGCGGTCACCCTGGTCATCGCGCTGGCTCTCTTCGGCGGGCTTCGCCTCGCCGGCGCCCCGCTGGACGGCGACAGTCTCGAACCGGGGCGGGCGGGCATCGCGCAGCAGGTCATGTGGGTCAACGTCGCCCTGCTCCTCTTCAACCTCCTCCCCATCTTCCCCATGGACGGCGGCCGCATGCTGCGGGCGCTCCTCGCCATGCGGCTCGGCCTCCAGCGCGCGACCCGGATCGCCGCCCGCGTGGGCCAGGCGGGGGCGGTCGTGCTCGGGCTCTGGGGACTCGGGTTCTTCTCGGAATGGGGATTCGAGCCGAACCTCGTGCTGGTCCTGATCTCCGTGTTCGTCTTCCTCGCCGCCGGTGCCGAGGCCGGCGCGGTCGAGACCCGGACAGCGGGGCAGGGACTGACGGTGCGGGACCTGATGATCACCCAGTTCGTGGCGCTCCCGGTGCACGCGACCCTGCAGCACGCGGTGGACGCCCTCCTCGCCGGGGAGCAGCGGGAGTTCCCCGTGGTGGACAATTGGGGGCGCGTGGAGGGGATGCTCACCAGGGAGGGACTCATCCGCGGGCTGTCGGAGCTGGGCGGCGCGGTCTCGGTCGAGCGGGCCATGATACCGAACGTGCCGCCGCTGTCGTTGGACCTGTCGTTCGACGAGGCGCTGGAACGTCTCGGCCGGAGCGGACTCCCGGCGCTGCCGGTGACCGGCGACGGCGGCTCGCTGGTCGGGCTCCTGACGCGGGAAAACGTGACGGATGTGCTGCTGGTGCGGCGGGCCGGCGTGCAGTTCCCGCCCCGGACGGCCTAGGCGGAGGGGAACTCCTCGAGAAACGCCGGCGCCCCACGCAGCGGCCGGGCGTAGTACCACCAGTTGTCGTCCGGACTCCAGCCCTCCTCGTCGGCGACGATCATCCCCCAGAGGCAGCGCGTCACCGGCACGGTGGCCGCGCGCATCCGGTCGTCGAGCTCCCGCAGGCGCGCTTCCACGAGCGCGGCCTGGTCCGGTGTCACCCGCTCGAGCGCCTGGGCCAGCAGCTGGCGCCCGTCCAGGTCGCCGAGGTAGTCCTCGTAGTCCCCGGCGTACCCCGCCTCGACCGCGCCGACGGTCCGCTCCCACCCCACGAGCAGGACCTCGAGCCCGCCCCGCACCACCGTGTCCGACGCACCCGCGTCCCGCAGGAATTGCTCGAGGTTCCCTGCGTCGCGCGGGGTCACCGGGGGTACCGGTTGTTCGCGCGGTCTACGTCCGGGAGGGCGCGCCGCGGATCGAGCTCGGCGCTCCGCACGGCCGGCTTGCCGCGAACCCGGTAGGTGAAGCGCGGCCCGAGGTTCCACATCTCCACCGGAAGCCGGACGACCTCGGTGGTCCCATCGGCGAACGTAAGCCTCAACTCGGCCGGCATGATCATCGTGCCGAGACTGGCGAGACGCACCTCGGTGACTCCCTGGGGGCCGGCCGCGATGGTGTCCACTGCCTGGTCGAGGCGAGCGGTCGTCATCACCCACTCCCGCCAGAACCAGTCGAGGTCGGTTCCGGAGGCGTCCCGCATGAGGCGGAAGAAGTCGGCGGGCGACGGATGCCGGAACGCCCAGGCGTTGAGGTACTGCCGGAACGCGGCGTCGAATCGCTCCGCCCCAAGCACCTCGTACCGCAACAGCTGCATCATGAGCGCCGGCTTCTGGTAGCCTGCCCAGAAGAGGTCGGTCACTTCCACCGGCCGTGCGATGAGCGGCTGCTCGCCCGGTACGGCGTGGTCGGGATAGAGATGCAGCGGGTGCACCTCGATGGAGTCGCCGTAAGCGGTGCCATTGAAGTACCGCGCGGCGTTGGCCAGGTCGATGAAGGTGTTGAACCCCTCGTCCATCCAGGGATAGAGCCGTTCGTTGGATCCGACGACCATCGGGACCCACTGATGGCCGAGCTCGTGGGCCAGCACCCAGTGCACGTCCTCGCGCGTCGGCCCGGTGGGGTCGAAGGTGATCATGGGATACTCCATCCCCTCGATCGGCCCCTCGATGCTGGTGAACTGCGGGTAGGGATAGCGCATCCACTGCCGGCTGAAGTAGGCCAGCGCCTCGTTGGTCATCTTGTTGGCCTCGGCCCAGAGGGTGGCCGAGGGGCGGTAGAGGGTGTGGATCATGACCCCCTCCCAGGCACTCGCGTCCCACTGGAAATCGGGGCTGGCGGCGAAGGCGAAGTCACGGACGCTGTCGGCGGTGAAACGCCAGGTCAGCGTGTTCGCCCGCGAGAGCTCGGTGCGGGACGGCTTGGTGGCTTCCTCCCTGGTGATGACGGCCACCGGCGCGGTCGACGTCGCCGCACGCGCGAGGCGGTCCCGCTGGGCCTTCGAGAGGACCTGTTCCGGGTTCTGCAGCGTCCCGGTGGCGGCCACGACGTAGTTCGCGGGGGCGGTGAGGGACACGTCGAAACGGCCGTACTCGAGGTAGAACTCCCCCGCGCCGATATACGGCTCGTGGTTCCATCCCCGAAGGTCGTCGTAGACCGCCAGCCTCGGATACCACTGGCCGAACTCGTACAGGGTGCCGTCGTGTCCCATGCGCCCGCCGCCGTAGGGCGGCACCTTGAACCGCCACCGGATCACGATTTCGGCCGAGGCGCCGGCAGGGAGCGCGGTAGGAAGGTCGAGTCGCATCGTCGTGCCGTGGACCACGGGCCTGAGGGGCCGGCCGTCCACCAGCACTGAGTCGAGGGTGATCCCGCCGGCGAACCCCTGACAGGAGAAATCGAAGGTCGAACCGAGGAACACGAGCGGAGGCTGGTCGAGCTGGGAGGTGACGCTCCCGGCGGCGCACATGTTCTGCTCCAGGTGCATCCAGAGATAGGGCAGCGCGTCGGGGGAGCGGTTATGATAGCTGATGACTTCGCGGCCGCGGAGCTCGTTCGCCGCCGGGTCGAGCGTGGCGTCGATCCGGTAGTCCACTCGCTGCTGCCAGTACCCCGGACCCGGACGCCCGCTGCCGGTCCTGTACAGGTTCGGGCCGGGCAATTCGAGCGGCCTGAAGGGGGAAACCTCCCAACCCTGCGCGGCGAGACCGCCGGCCGTCAGGGCCACGAGCAGCGCGGATCTGGCGAGAGTGCGGAACACGTGGTATCTCCCAACGGTGGGTTTCAACCAAACATAAAGGAGGATCCCCGACGATGCGCTCCATCCACCTGCTTCCCGTCGCACTGGTAGCCCTTGCCTGTGCCAAGGAACCGGCCCCCGCCGGGGCCCCCGCCGAGGCCGCCCCGCAGCAGGTGACCATCACCGCCACGGATTTCGGGTACCAGCTGCCCTCCACCCCGATCCACGCCGGTCTCACGACCGTCACCCTCGTGAACAGCGGACAGGAACTGCACCACATCCAGTTCTATCGCCTCACGGAGGGGAAGACGATGGCGGACCTGGCCGAGGCGCTGAAGGCGGAAGGCCCGCCGCCGGCGTGGGCCGTGAATGCCGGTGGACCGAACGGGGCCCTTCCCGGGAGCTCGGCCAACGCGACGCTCGTCCTCGAGCCGGGGACGTACGCGATGCTCTGCAGGATCCCCTCCCCCGACGGGAAGTCGCACCTGTCCAAGGGGATGATCCTCGGCATGGAGGTCCAGCCGACGACGGAGGCCGCGGCGGCCATGCCCGCCGGCGACATCCAGATGGGCCTGTTCGACTACGGCTTCTCCATGACCCCGCCGCCGACGGCGGGCACCCATACCTTCGTCGTCACCAACCAGGCGCAGCAGCCGCACGAGGTGGTGCTCGTCCGGCTCGAGGCGGGCCAGACGATGGAACCCTGGACCGCCTGGCTGAAGGGCGGGATGCAGGGGCCGCCGCCGGGCGTGCCCTTCGCCGGCATCACCGATATCAATCCGGGCCAGGTCCAGAACTTCACGGCCGAACTCGCGCCAGGCACTTACGGCCTGATCTGCTTCGTGCCGGACGCCGGTGACGGCCAGCCCCACGTCTTCCACGGGATGTCCACGACGTTCACGGTCTCGTAGCTGCTCGAGGGACCTTTCCCCCGCAGTTGCCGTATATAGGGGATGATGACACCGACCCCTGCGACGTCCCGCGCCATCGCCCTGTCCGGAGCCTCCGGGCTCCTCGGCTCGGCGGTGGCGCCCGCGCTGGCCGCCGCAGGCTGGCAGGTCCGGCCTCTGGTGCGCCGAGCGCCCAATCCCGGCGAAATCCGGTGGGATCCCGCCGCCGGCACCATTGACGCCTCGGCGCTGGCGGGCGTCAGCGCCGCGGTCCACCTGGCCGGAGAGAGCATTGCCGACGGCCGCTGGACACCGGCACGCAAGGCCCGGATCCGGAGCAGCAGGATCCTCGGTACCCGCCTCCTGTCCGAATCCCTGGCCCGCCTCCCCGTCCGCCCTGAGGTCCTGGTGTCCGCCTCGGCGGTCGGCATCTACGGCGACCGGGGCGACCAACTGCTCGACGAAAACAGCCCGCTCGGCACCGATTTCCTCGCGGAAGTCGGCAAGGAATGGGAAGGGGCGACCGCCCCGGCCAGCGATGCCGGCATCCGCGTGGTCCACCTTCGGTTCGGCATCATCCTGAGCAAGGAAGGTGGCGCGCTCCCGCGCATGGTGACGCCGTTCCAGCTCGGCGCCGGCGGCCCGATCGGGAACGGCCGGCAGTGGATGAGCTGGATTTCGATTGACGACGCCGTCACGATCATCCTCGAAGCGCTGCGGAACGGAGACATGCACGGTCCGTTCAACGCCGTGGCACCGGAACCGGTGCGGAACGCCGAATTCGCGTCTCGCCTTGGTGAGGTGCTCCACCGCCCCGCCCTCGTCCCCGCGCCGGCCTTCGCGCTCCGCCTCCTCTTCGGCGAAATGGCCGACGCTGCCCTCCTCGCGAGCCAGCGCGTCGTGCCCGCCCGTCTGACCGCCCTCGGATTCTCGTTCCGGCACCCCACCCTCGCCGAGGCACTCCGCGCCATCCTCGGCCGCTGAACGCCGTGGTATCTTTGCGGGATGCCATCCCCGCCGGCGGTCGTCCTCCTGAGCGGAGGGCTGGACTCCGCCACGACCCTCGCCATCGCCAGCGCCCAGGGCTTCTCGTGCCACGCCCTGAGCTTCCGCTACGGCCAGCGCCACGCCGCCGAACTCGCCAGCGCCCAGGCCGTCGCCCGCCACCTCGGCGTGGCGGAGCACCGCATCATCGAGATCGACCTGCGCGCCTTCGGCGGCTCCGCCCTGACCGATGACCTTCCCGTCCCAAAGGACCGCGACGAGAGCGCGCGCGCCGGGGGCATCCCCGTCACCTACGTCCCGGCGCGGAACACGATCTTCCTCGCCTATGCCCTCGGCGCGGCCGAGGTCCTCGGCGCCACCGACATCTTCCTCGGCGTCAACGCCGTGGACTACAGCGGCTATCCCGACTGCCGACCCGAGTTCGTGGAGGCGTTCGAGCGGCTCGCCAACGTCGCCACGAAGGCGGGGGTCGAGGGCCGGCGCATGACGATCCACGCGCCGCTGCTCGCCCTGACCAAGCGCGACATCATTGCACGCGGGATGGAGCTCGGCGTCGACTTCGGCATGACGCTGAGCTGTTACGATCCGGCGCCGGACGGGCTGTCGTGCGGCCGGTGCGACGCCTGCCTCCTCCGGCTCGAGGGGTTCCGGCAGCTCGGCCGCCGCGACCCGGCACGGTACGCGACGCGATGAGCTACGCCGTCAAGGAGATCTTCTACACGCTGCAGGGCGAGGGCGCCCATGCCGGCCGACCAGCGGTGTTCTGCCGCTTTGCCGGGTGCAACCTGTGGAGCGGCCGCGAAGCCGATCGGGCGGAGGCCACCTGCACCTTCTGCGACACCGAATTCGTGGGCACCGACGGGCCGGGCGGGGGGCGCTTCGCGACGGCCGCCGACCTGGCCGCCGCCGTGGCCGCGGCGTGGCCGCACGCGGCCGAGGGCGCCCCGTACGTGGTCTGCACCGGAGGCGAGCCGCTCCTCCAGCTGGACGATCCGGCGGTGGACGCCCTTCATGCCGCGGGCTTCGAGGTGGCCGTGGAAACGAACGGGACACAGCCGGCCCCCGGCGGGCTCGACTGGATCTGCGTCAGCCCGAAGGCCGGGGCGCCGCTCCGGCTCACCTCGGGGGACGAATTGAAGCTGGTCTTTCCCCAGGCGGAGGCGCCCCCGGAGAAGTTTGCGGGCCTCGACTTCCGGCACCGCTTCCTGCAGCCGATGGACGGTCCCCGTCTACGGGAAAACACCGCCGCGGCCGCGGCCTACTGCCTGGCGCACCCGGCGTGGCGCCTCAGCCTGCAGATGCATAAACTGATTGGGCTTCCCTGACCCCCACCGATCGGCGCCATGCACGGATACTCTGACCGCATCAACCACGCGCTGGCCTTCGCCGCCAAGTATTACGGCCTCGCCGCGGGACCGGAACGGACGATGGCGTACCTGGCGCATCCGGCCAACATCGCGATCATCCTGGCCCGCTACGGCTGTGAAGACCTGACCGTGGTGGCGGGGATCCTACACCGGGTGCTGGAGGAAGCGGCGCCGCGCGAGCGGGAGGAGCTGGAGGCGAAGGTCCTCGAGAAGTTCGGTCCGGTGGTCCTGGCGACGGCCTGCGAGGTCCTCGAGCCGCGGCACGACGCGCTCGGCCGCCTCCGGGCCTGGCGCACCTGCAAACGGGAGTTCCTCATCCAGATCGCCGACGCCGAGCCGCGCGGCCTCGACATCTGCGCCGCCGACGAGCTGCACAACTGCGGTGCGGCGATTCGGGTGGTCCGCCGGCTCGGCGCGGAATACCTCCACGCCGCCCCCGATGCCTCCCCCGCCGACACCCTTTGGTGGTACGGCGCCATCAGCGATCACCTCGACTCGCGCCGGGAATGGCGGAACCGCGCGATGCTCGAGGAACT
>CAYUOK010000016.1:0-16324 GCA_964446395.1 uncultured Gemmatimonadaceae bacterium
GGGCGCGGTTGGCGTCGTCGTGCTCGAGGAACGGGATGAGCGCGGCGGCGATGGAGACCAGCTGCTCGGGCGCCACGTCCATCAGCTCGATGTCCTCGGGCTTGAGCAGCGGGTAGTCGTCGCCGCGGCGGGTGAGGACCATGTCGTCCTCGAAGGCGCCGTCGGCCTTGAGGGGCGCGTTGGCCTGGGCCACCGCGTAGTCCTCCTCCTCGCTGGCCGAGAGCCAGCGGATCTCGTCGGTCACCTTGCCGTGGCGGACGACGCGGTACGGCGTCTCGATGAAGCCGAGGTCGTTGATCCGGGCGTAGGTCGAGAGCGACGTGATCAGGCCGATGTTCGGGCCTTCCGGCGTCTCGATCGGGCACATGCGGCCGTACTGCGAGTAGTGGACGTCGCGGACCTCGAAGCCGGCGCGCTCGCGCGTCAGGCCGCCCGGGCCGAGGGCCGAGAGGCGGCGCTTGTTGGTCAGCTCGGCGAGCGGGTTCGTCTGGTCCATGAACTGCGACAGCTGGGACGAGCCGAAGAACGCCTGGATGACCGCGGAGACGGTGCGCGCGTTGACCAGGTCGTCGAGCGAGATCTTCTCCGGGTCGGAGTTGATGCTCATCCGCTCCTTGACCAGCCGCGCCATGCGGGAGAGGCCGACCGAGAACTGGTTGGCGATCAGCTCGCCGACCGACCGGATCCGGCGGTTGCCGAGGTGGTCGATGTCGTCGGTGTAGCCTCGGCCGTCGTTCAGGTCGATCAGGTAGCGGATGATCGCGACGAAGTCCTCTTCGGTCAGGACCGTGTGGTTCGGGTCCTGCTTCAGCTTCAGCCGCTGGTTGATCTTGTACCGGCCGACGCGGCCGAGGTCGTAGCGCTTCGGGTTGAAGAAGAGCCGCTTGAGGGCCTCGCGGGCCGTCTCGAGGTTCGGGGCCTCGCCCGGCCGGAGCAGGGAGTAGATCTGCTCGAGCGCCTCGGACTCCGAGTGGGTCGGGTCCTTGGCGAGGGTGTTCTTGATGAGCGGGCTGTCGCCGCGCCCGGCGGCCAGGAGCACGTCCACCCGGCGCACCTCGGCCTTGATCAGCTTGCGGCGGAGGGTGTCCGTCAGCGTGGCGCCGCGCTCCGCGACGACCTCGCCGGTGGACGGGTCGGCCACGTCGAACGCCAGGACGTGGTCGGCCCGGTCGCGCGTGGTGGTCGGCTGCTCCTCGTCCCGGAGGTCGAGGGTGGTGTAGCCGGCGAAGACCTCGACCGACTTGACGCCGGCGCTCCGCAGGACGTTGAGGCGCTCGGGGGTGAGCTCGTCGCCCACGGCGGCGAGCGGGTCGCCCCCCTTGTCCTCGGGGTTGGCCACCGGGGCGGCCAGCACGGCCCCCACCACCTCGCGCCGCTCCTGCCGCGTCTCGATCTTGCCGGTGATCGACAGCGGCTTGGTGGCGAAGAAGAGCCGCAGGATGTCGGCGTTCTCCCCGTAGCCGAAGGCGCGGAGGAGTGCCGTGGCCGGGAACTTCTTCTTCTTGTCGATGTGGACGTAGATCACGTCGTGGATGTCGATCGTGAACTCGACCCACGAGCCCCGGAAGGGGATGATCCGCGCCGAGAAGAGCCGCTGCCCGTTCGGGTGGATGTCCTCCTCGAAGACCACGCCCGGCGAGCGGTGCAGCTGGCTCACCACGACGCGCTCGGCGCCGTTGATGACGAACGTCCCGAGCGGGGTCATGATCGGCAGCTCGCCGAGGTAGACCTCCTTCTCGATGATGTTCTTCGGCCGCTTCTCGCCCTCCACCTCCTCGAAGACCACCAGCTGCAGCGTGGCCTTGAGGGGCGCGGCGTACGTCATGTCGCGCTCGATGCACTCCTCGACGGAGTACTTCGGCTCGCCCAGGGCGTAGCGCACGAAGTCCAGGGTGTACTTCCCGTTCACGTCCGAGATCGGGAAGAGGTCCCGGAAGACGCGCTCGAGCGACACGTCCTGCCGCGCGCCGCCGACGTCGTCGGGCACCAGCAGCGACTCGAAGGCGCGCGTCTGGATGTCGAGGAGGTGCGGCATCGGCATGCCGCCCTCGTGCTTCGCGAACGTGATCACCGGTCGGATATCAGTCATGGCTCACTCTCATGCAACACAAAGGGCCCCGGGATGGGGGCCGTCGCCGGAAGGCGAGGGCCCCGCGGGGCTCGGACGTCGCTGGAATTCAGGACCAACGCAGGTTCGTCATGCCGTCTCGCTGAAACAGGGTGGTCGCAGGCGCCCGCCGGGTCCTCCCGGCGGGCGGGTGCGGACCCTACTTCATTTCGACGGTGGCGCCCTGCTCCTCGAGCTTCTTCTTCAGTTCTTCCGCCTCGGCCTTGGAGATGCCCTCCTTGATGACGCCACCGGCGTCCACCAGGTCCTTGGCTTCCTTCAGGCCCAGGCTCGTCACTTCGCGCACGGCCTTGATGACCTGGATCTTCTTGGCGCCGCCGTCCTTCAGGATGACGGAGTACTCGGTCTGCTCCTCGGCCGCCGGAGCCGCCGCCGCCGCGCCCGCCGCCGGGGCGGCCATGACGGAGACGTTGAACTTCGTCTTGAAGGACTCGATCAGGTCCGCCAGCTCGAGCACGGTCTTGTTGCCAATCGCGTCGAGGATCTGCTCATTGCTCATCGTGGTGCTCATCGGGATGCTCTCCGTCGGGTTAGGATGCCGCGGCGCTGCGCTGCTCACGCAGTGCCTCGAGTGCGCCGACCATGGTGTACAGGACGCCGTTCATTGCGCCGGCCAGCTGGGCCAGCAGGACTTCGCGCGGCGGGATCTCGCCGAGCCGCTTGACGTGGGCCGGGGTGACGGTCGCGCCGTCGACCCGCCCCATCTTGACCGTGGGCTTGTCGCCGAACTCCTTGGCGAACTCGGTCAGCACCTTGGCGGCCGCGAGCGGGTCGTGCGACAGCACGAGGCCGGTCGGGCCGTTGAAGTGCTCGTCGAGCCCCTCGATCTTGTTGGCCGCGAGGGCCCGCTGCGCCAGCGTGTTCTTCACCACGACGTAACTGGCGCCGGCCGCCCGGAGGCGACGGCGGAATTCCGTCATGCGGAGCACGTTGAGGCCGCTGAAATCCGTGACATAGACGTTGGGAGACGCCTGCAGTGCCGCCGTCAGGGTCTCGACCTCCGCCTGCCGTTCCGTCTTGCTCATTTGTACCCCGCCGTCTCGAGCCGCACGCCCGGGCCCATGGTGCTGGACACGGTCGCCGACCGGATGTAGACGCCCTTCGCCGCGGCCGGCTTGGCCCGCAGGATGGTGTCCATGAACGCCTGGAGGTTCTCCGCCAGCTGCGCCTCGCTGAACGACGCCTTGCCGATCGGCACGTGCACGTTGCCGGTCTTGTCGACCCGGAACTCGATCTTGCCCGCCTTGATTTCCCGGACCGCCTTGGCCACGTCGAGCGTGACCGTGCCGGCCTTCGGGTTCGGCATCAGGCCGCGGGGACCGAGCACGCGGCCGAGCTGGCCGAGCTGGCCCATCACGTCCGGCGTGGCGACGATCACGTCGCACTCGAGCCACCCGTCCTTCAGCTTCTGGAGGAACTCGAGCCCGACGAAGTCGGCCCCGGCGGCCTCGGCCTCCTTGGCCTTCTCGCCCTGGGTGACGACCAGCACCCGCACCGACTTGCCGGTGCCGTGCGGCAGGACGACGGTGCCCCGGACGACCTGGTCCGCGTGCCGCGGGTCCACGCCGAGCCGGACCGCCACGTCCACCGTCTCGTTGAACTTGGCCTTGGCGGCCGCCTTGACGGCGGCGCACGCCTCGGCGCTGCTGTAGGTCCTGCTGCGGTCGACCGTGGCCGCCGCGGCGAGGTACCGCTTGCCGTGAGTGGCCATCAGTCGATGACCTCCAGCCCCATCGACCGGGCAGTGCCGGCGATCATCCGCATGGCGCTGTCGAGGGATGCGGCGTTGAGGTCGGCCATCTTGATCTCGGCGATCTTCTTGACCTGCGCCGAGGTGACCTTGCCGACCTTGGTCCGGTTGGGCTGCGCGCTCCCCTTCTCGATGCCCGCCTCCTTGAGGAGGAGGTTCGGGGCCGGCGGGGTCTTGGTGATGAACGTGAACGTCCGGTCGCCGTAGATCGTCACGACGACGGGGATCACCATTCCGCTCTGGCTCTGGGTCCGCGCGTTGAACTGCTTGCAGAACTCCATGATGTTGACGCCGTGCGGGCCCAGCGCCGTCCCGACCGGGGGCGCGGGGTTCGCGGCGCCAGCCGGAACCTGAAGCTTGACGAGCGCCTGGATCTTCTTCGCCATACGACTCCTCGTGGTGCGCCGGGGCGATCAACCGTCCCTGGCTCCCGCGTGTTCCGCGCGGTGGCGGTGCAGCCCCCGAAGGGGCGCAAGAGCGGCGCCTGCCGCCCTAGTGACCGCGGAGCTGGAGGTAATCCAGCTCGACGGTCGTCGGCCGGCCGAACAGGCTGACCGACACCTTGACCTTGCCCTTGTCGGCCAGCACTTCCTCGACCGTACCGCTGAAGTCGGAGAAGGGGCCTTCGGTGATCTCGACCACCTGGCCGGGCAGGAAGGGGATCTCTTCCTTCGGCGAGGCGTCCGACGTCTGTTCGGCCACGCCCAGGAGCCGGTTGACCTCTTCCTGGCGCAGCGGCTGCGGCAGCTTGCCGGTGCCGACGAACTTGATGACGCCCTGGATGCTGTTGACCAGGTGCAGCGCCTCCTGGCTCATCCCCATCTCGACGAGGACGTAGCCCGGGTACAGCTTCCGCTCGACGGTGACCTTCTTGCCGTTCTTGATCTCGACGGCCTCCTGCACCGGCACCAGGGCCTGGCGCACCAGCCGCTCGTCGGCCGCCCGGGGGTCCTCGTCGATCCGGCGCTGCAGCAGGCCGCGGACCTTGTTCTCGTGCCCGGCGGTCGTCTGGATTGCGTACCAGCGGTAGTCCATGGCGATCACCGGGCCAGCCGCGCGACGCCGTCCACCAGGATCAGTTGGAGGAGCAGGTCGAGCCAGCCGATCAGGAGCCCGAGGGTCACCGACATGATCAGGATCATGCGCGTGGCCTTCTTGAGCTCGTCCGCGGACGGCCACGAGACCTTCTTCATCTCGGCGCGGACCGCGACCAGGAAGTTCCCGGTCCGGCGGAACCAGCCGCCGAGCCCGGTACCGGCCTCGAGCGCGCGCCCACCCTGCGCGGAGGTCTCCATGCCTACTTCGACTCCTTGTGGAGCTGGTGCTTGTCGCACCGCGGGCAGTACTTCTTCCACTCGACGCGCTCCGGATGCTTCCGACGGTTCTTGTCGGTGAAGTAGTTCCGGTTCTTGCAGTCGGTGCACTCGAGAATGATCTTTTCGCGCGGCATAAGTCAGCGGGGCAGCGGGGCAGCGGGGCAGCGAGCCAGTGTGTGCCGGTCGCCGGTCCGTCTGTCCGCCTGTCCGCCCTCCGTAAAAGTGGTACTCCAGCGCCCTGCGACGCCCTGCCAGAGCTCGCGACCGGGATTGAACCGGTGACCTCATCCTTACCAAGGATGCGCTCTACCGACTGAGCTACGCGAGCAACCTCACGTCCAGAGCGGGCGACGGGACTCGAACCCGCGACCCTCAGCTTGGAAGGCTGACGCTCTACCAACTGAGCTACACCCGCCGGTGTCCTGCTGCCTGACCATGGCCCGCTGCCAGGCATGGTGGGGGTAGGATTCGAACCTACGTAGGGCGAAGCCCGGCAGATTTACAGTCTGCTGCCATTAGCCACTCGGCCACCCCACCGCGCTGCCTGCTACCCCCCGATACAGAACCCCGCCACCAACTGGGCGGGGTTTGAACCTCGAGAGTTTTCCTGCACTTCAGCTGGAGCTGACGAAGGGACTCGAACCCCCAACCGGTGGTTTACAAAACCACTGCTCTACCAATTGAGCTACGTCAGCGCGAAAGCCAAAATAGGCAGACCCATATGATAGAAGGGGACTTAGCAATAGTCAACGCCTGCGGGGCAGGGAGGCAGGGGGGCAGCGGGGCGGGAACAGTGCCGGACCGCCCCCCTGCCCCGCTGCCCGGCCGCCTCGCCCAGTCCTCTCCTTCCTGTAACGAAACCCTGTTGGTACATTCGTGTGCTTCCGCTCCACCACATGTCGCCAGAATGACGCCCTTTCCTGGCTCGGCCGCCCTCCGGCCGTGGCCTCGGCACGGCCGGTCGAAGGCGGCTCCACGAGTTCCCCGGGACGACGATAACATGGCCGACCTCAACAAGATGACCGACTGGGACCAGTTGAAGGCGATGCTGGACAAGAAGGCAAATGAGTCCGGCCCGAACAAGATCGACGAGACCGCCCTCAAGGACCACATGCGCTCCCGGGTCAAGGGCCAGGAACCGATCATCGAGGATGTCGCCAAGCTCCTCCGGCTCCAGTCGGCCAAGCGGACCAGCGACCGCCCCATCGCCAACCTCCTCTTCCTCGGGCCCACCGGCACCGGCAAGACCGAACTGGCCAAGGCCATTGCCGAGTACCTCTACCAGGACGAGAAGGCGATGCTCCGGTTCGACTGCTCCGAGTTCACCGGCCCGGAGGCCAAGACCCGCCTGATCGGCACCCCGGCCGGGTACGTGGCGTCCGAGATGGGCGGCCAACTGACCCGGCCGGTGCTCTCCAACCCCCGCCGCCTGGTCCTCTTCGACGAGATCGAGAAGGCCTACAGCGAGGTCTTCGATCTCTTCCTGCAGCTGATGGGCGAGGCCCGGCTCACCGAGCAGGGCTCCGGCAAGACGGTGGACTTCTCCCAGACCATCATCATCCTCACCAGCAACGCCCACGCCGAGCAGATCGGGAAGATCAAGGCGGAGGTGTCGGACTATCACGAGATGGTCAACGCGGTCAAGAGCTACCTGGCCGACAGCAAGGTCTTCCGCCCCGAGATCCTCGGCCGCATCGACCGGGTGTACGTCTTCCAGCCGCTCGAGGGGATGGTCATCGCCGAGATCGCGATCCTCAAGCTGGCCAAGCTGGGCAAGGAGTACGGGGTCAAGGTCCAGTTCGTCGCGCCGGAACTGCTGGTCCAGGCGCTGGTCGCGGGCCAGAAGGTGAGCCGGTTCGGCGTCCGCGAACTCGATCGCGTGATCTTCGACATGTTCGCACTCCAGCTGACCGAGGCCAAGGAGAACGGCGTCAAGGAAGTCACCATCGACGTCGGCGACGACGGCAACCCGCGGGTCACCCCCGTGGTGCCGAACGCACCGTCCGCGTGAAGCCACACCACCACCCTGCCCCACTCCGCTCCGAGGTGACGCCGCATGTCCAAGGGACCTGACTCCGGCGGGCCGCGAGGCCCCGATCGCATCCGCCCCGCCTCCCCCTCCCCGCGGGGACCGGACACCGAGCCGGTCTCCGGCCGGGGCGGCGCCTACAGCGCCCCGCCGCCGGCCGACTCGTCCGGAGGAGGTCCGGGCAAGGGGAAGCGCCCGACCCCGTGGTGGTTGCTCGGCGCCGTGGCCGTGGTCCTCGTCGGGGGGATGCTCTACCAAGGCAACTTCGGCGGCACGCCGACCCCGCCGCCCGCGGTGGAGCAGACGACTTCCGCAGCCGTGACCGTGCTGGCCCTCGGCACGGCCGACATCGATCAGCCCGCGACCGACCTCGCCAAGGCGCTGATCGCCGGAGGCACCCTCCCCGCCCCGCCGAAGGGGCCGCCTGCAGCGACGCCGCCGGCCGGCGCCACCGCACCCACCGATGCGCCGGCCGCCGCACCCACGCCCGACGTCGCCCCACCCGCCGCCGCCACGCCGCAGCCCGCGCCGGTGGTCCACCGTCCGAAGCCCGCACCCGACGCCCCGAAGCCGGCCGCGCCGGCCCCGGCGCCCGTCGCGGAGACCGAACAGGCGGTCCGCCAGATGCTCGCCCAGGCCCCCGAAGAGACCCGCGCCGGGATCGCGGACGGCCGGCAGGTCATCTACAGCCTGCACGTCCTCGACGACATCGCCGAAGACGGCGACATCGTCGAAATCTTCGTGAACGGCACCTCCTACGGCCGGGTCCTGCTCAGCAACGCCGGCCAGGACGTACTGATCCCGCTGCCGGCCAACACGAACGCGCAGGTGCACGTGCTCGCCGTCCAGGACGGCGGCGGCGGCGTGACCTTCGGCGTGACTACGTCCCAAGGCGAGATCCGGAGCACCGTGATGCCCGAAGGCGGCAGCGACGACTGGAGCGTGACGATCCAATGACGAGAGCGGAATCGCAGGCGGCACCCTACCAGTTGATCATGATGGTGGTGATCCTGTCCGGGGCGGTCATCGGCCTCAATCGCGTCAGCCCCCTGATCGCGCCCGGCATCCTGGCGGCGTCGCTGGTCGGCATTGGCGTCCTCCTCGTTCGCGGCCGGGCGGAAGCGCGGCGTGAGGCCGGCAAGGCCCACCTGGTGGACCACGCCAAGCTCAACAAGATGTCCATCACCCGGTTCCTGCCCTGGCTCAAGGAAAACGTGCGCGGGCAAGACGCCGTCGTGGACGTGATCTTCTCCGAGCTGGAGCGCGGGCTCCGGCTGGCCAAGCCAGGCCGCCCGGTCGGCGCCTTTCTCCTCGTCGGCCCCACCGGCACGGGAAAGACCTTCCTGTCCACGCTCATCGGGCAGGCGCTCTTCCCGAACTCGAAGCCGGTGGTGCTCCGGATGAACCAGTACAAGCACCCCGACGACGTCTACACCCTGATCGGACCGCCGCCGGGGATGCCGGGCTACGAGGTGGGCGGCGCCCTGACCCGTCCGGTGCTGGAGAACCCCTACCGCGTCGTGATCTTCGACGAGATCGAGAAGTCCCACAAGGACGTCCAGCACTGCCTCTACGACGTGCTCGACGCCGGCAACTGCCGGGAGAAGAGCTCCGGCAAGCTGGTGGACTTCAGCGGGACGGTCTTCTTCGCCACCTCGAACGCGGCGGTGCCCGCCCTCCGGCAGATCCGGGCGCAGTCGAAGGACACCGCGACGTGGCTGGGGCAGAGCCGGGATGCGCTGGCCGACGCCGGCGGATTCGACAAGGCGTTCCTGGCGCGCTGGACCGGGATCTACCTGATGGACGAGCTGCACCCGATGCACGTGGCCGAAGTCGCGTGCCTCCAGCTGGCCTCGCACTGGAAGGAGTATGACATCGAGGTGGCACACGCCTCCCCCGAGGTCATCCTGAGCGCGGTCGAGGGCAACGAGGCCTTCAAGGAATACGGCGTGCGCCAGCTGGGCGCCTACCTCCAGACCGTCACGAAGGACGCCATCCTGAAGGCCAAGGAGGACGGCGCCAAGAAGGTGTGGCTCGGGGTCGGGCCGGACCGATCCCTCTCCATCTCACGGACGGAGTAGCCGTGCGTCCACTTCGCAGCGACCCCTGGTTCCAGGCCTTCGCCATCCTGGCCGTGGTCTCGGCCGGCGTCACCGCCATGAACTTCGTCCCCGGGCTCGGCGGGGGCGGCAAGTCGCCCGCTCAGCAGACAGCGGCCGCCCCGGACAGTTCCGGCCCCGACTCGGTCCCCCAGGCCGACACCGCCAGAAAGCCCGCGCCGACCCCGCCCGACACCACCACCGTCGCGCAGGCCGCCCCGGTGGTCACGCAACCTCCGGTCACCGTCGCGAACAAGCCAGCGATGACGCCGGTGGCCCCCCCGCCCGGCGCGGGAGCCGCCAAGCCCGCCGCGACCCCGCCGGCCACACCGCCTGCCGCGGGGGGCGGGAAGCCTTCAAAGACGACGGTAGGCGCCGACTCCGGCTTCATTTCGGAGGTGGCGTTCGCCGACGCGAAGAACGGCATCCTCGTCGGCACCGGCGGTCTCGTGGCCCGGACCACCGACGGCGGCGTCACGTGGACCCCGTCCGGACCGGAGCTCACACCGAAGACCCGCATGCTGACGGTGAGCTATCTCTCCCCGCGCGACGTCCTCATTGCGGGAGGCGGCGGCCACATGTACCGCTCGACCGACGGCGGCAACAGCTGGACGTTCGTGGAGCGGAGCTCCGCCGGCCTCATCATCCACCTCGCGCTCCGAGGCCAGCAGGCGGTCGCCGTCGGGGGGAGCGGGTTGATGCTCCGCTCGAGCGACGGCGGGGCGACGTGGCGCGAGGTCCGGGCCGGCGTCTCGACGGGGCTCCTGTACGCGGCATTCGCTGGGCAGGACAACGTGGTCGCCGTCGGGAAAGACGGCATGATCCTGCGCTCGAAGGACGGCGGGCAGACCTGGGCCCAGATCAAGGCCGGCACGTCGAAGTCCCTGGCGGGCATCGCGATGCTGGGCGGCGGCAAGGGGTTCGTGGTGGGGGACGGCGGGACGATTCTCGAGACAGGCGATGGTGGCGCCACCTGGGATCCGGTCACCGCCCCGACCAACGTGGACCTGGCGGCTGTCGCGTTCGCCGACGAGAAGCGAGGGCTCGCGGTCGGCGCCCACGGCGCCATCCTCCTCACCGAGGACGGCGGCAAGACCTGGCGGGCGCGACCGACAGGACAAAACGTCACCCTGAGTTCGGTGGCCTTCGCGGGAGCACGGACCGCCGTGGCGGTCGGAAGCAAGGGGCTGGTGCTCCGGAGCGCGGACGGCGGACAGACCTGGCAGTAGGCGCATTCGATCGGTCGAGAGGACACTCCGGAAAACAAATCGGCCCCCGATCCAGCAATGGACCGGGGGCCGACACACGACGAGACTGGCTCAGTCGCTCAGAAACTTGATGTAGGACTTCACCTGGGCGGCGTACAGCTTGATCCAGGCCTTGATGATGTCGTCCGTCACCCCACCCGCGAAGTCCAGGTCGCTCTCGAGCACCGGGTTGCCGTCGTCATCGGCGTAGGCCCGGCCGAAGCGGTGGTCCGAGTTCCACTCGTTCATCTGCTTCGCGCTGACCTGGGTGTCGCCGAACCCGATGTACAGCTGGGCGTCGGTGTTGTCGTTCCCCATGATGAGCAGGACCTTCTTGCCATCGAGGTCCACCCGCCACGACGTGTCGCTCCGCTTCTCGAACTCGAGGTCCATGCTCTTCAGGATCGATTCCATGTGCTTGGCCGAGACCGAGCTCATGATTTCCTGGGCGGCTGCGGGCTGCGCGGCGGCGGCGAGCATGACGAGGCCGAGTGTGGCGAGCGCCGTGCGGACGGTGCCCCGAGACGAGCGGTTGTGCATTGACGATCTCCGGGAGGGGTGAGTGAGAAGAGCGTCCAGAATTTGGCTCCCCGCACCCGCAGGTTCAAGCCCCGCCTAGCCGACTCTCCACTTGGTCCCGCCCGGCCCGTCCTCCAGCGTCACCCCCCGCCCCGCCAGCTCATCCCGGATGGCGTCCGCCTTCGCGAAGTCCCGCGCCTGGCGCGCCGCCCGCCGGGCCTGGATCCGTTCCTCGACCCACGCCGCCAGCTCCGAATCAGCCGCCTTCGGGGTCGGCAGGACGTCCAGCACGCCGACCGCCCAGCGGAACGCCTCCCTGGCCGCTGCGGAGGCCCCGGCCCCCCGGTCGAGGGCCCGGTTCCCGGCGGTCACGAAGTCGAACAGCGCGGCCACGGCCCGGGGCGCGTTGAGGTCGTCATCGAGGGCCGCTGTGAACTGCTCCCGAAGCAGGCCCGCCGCCCCCTCGAGTTCCGACGTCGCGCCGGAGCCCACGGCGCCGCTCGCCGCGGCAGGCGCCCCCTCGAGCCGGGCCGCGAAATCCCCCAGCCGCCGGAGGCCCGCCACCGCCTGCGCGATCGACTCGTCGTTCAGGTCGAGCCGCTGGCGGTAATGGGTCTGGAAGAAGAAGAGCCGGAGCGCCGCGGCGTCCACCCCGTCTTCCTTGAGATCCCGGGCCGTGGTGATGTTGCCGAAGCGCTTCGACATCTTGGCGCCGCGGATGTTCAGGAACTCCGCGTGCATCCAGACCCGCGCGAAATCCGGCTTCCCGGTGTGCGCGCAGCTCTGCGCGATCTCGTCCTCGTGGTGCGGGAAGATGAGGTCCACGCCGCCGCAGTGGATGTCGAGGACGTCCCCGCCCCACTTTTCCCGCAGCAGGTCGAGCGCCATCGCGGAGCACTCGAGGTGCCAGCCCGGGCGACCGCGGCCGAAGGGCGCGTCCCACGCCGCCTTGACCGCCTCGTCGTCGGGCTGCGCCGCCTTCCAGAGGACGAAGTCGCGCGCGTCCTCCTTGGCGTACTCGTCGCTGCTCACCCGGCCGCTCGCGCCTGAGCGAAGTTCCCGCTGGTCGAGCTGGCTCAGCCGCCCATATGCCGGAAACCGGCCGATCGCGAAATACACGGAGCCGTCGTCGCCCCGGTACGCGATCCCCTTGGCGAGCAGCGACTCCACGAGGGAGATCATCGGCGCGATGAATTGCGTGGCACGCGGATACGCGTGCGCCGGGAGGATGCGGAGGTAGTCCCGGTCCGCAAAGAAGGCCACCGCGTACGGCTCGACGTGCTCCCGCAGCGTCACGCCCGCCTTGGCCGCCGCCTGGATGGTCCGGTCGTCCACGTCGGTCAGGTTCATGATGTGGAAGACGGTCAGCCCACTCGCCTCCAGCCACCGGCGGAGGAGATCCTCGAAGAGGAAGGTCCGGAAGTTGCCGATATGGGCGTAGTTCCAGATGGTGGGGCCGCAGGTGTAGAGCGACACGCGCCCGGGCGTCAGGGGGGTGAACTCCTCGACCTGGCGCGTCATGGTGTTGTAGAGTCGGAGCGGCATGCGCGGAACCTAGACGGCCCCGGCGCGCGCCGTCAACGCGCCGGCGGGCTTCGGTAAGCAATCCGGCTTTCCCGCACCCGGATCCCCTCCGCCCGAACCGACGCCAACACCGCCTCCGCCGCCCCGGCGCCGCCCAGCGGCACGCGGATCCAGGTCGCCTCGGCGGAATCGGCGCCTTCCACCCGGAGTTCCAGGCAGCGCATCGCACGATACGACTCCGCCCAAAGCCAGCCGGGCCCTGGTATGTCCCCCTGCAGGACCAGATCCGCCAGCCGCGCGAGCAGGCCGCGGTCGCCGGAATGGATAACCACCGCGCTCCCTCCCCTCCGCAGCGCCGGGAGCGCCGCCTCGAGCACGGGAAGGCTCGCGCCGTCCGCCTCTACCACCACGCGCCCGGGGGGTCGGCTCACGGCGTGCCGCAACTCGCCGTCGGCCTGGAGACGCGGGCCGAAGGCTTCGAGGTCGGCATGGAGGCAGGGATGCCCGGACCGCGAATCCGCCGGGATGCCGGCGATGGCCCCGGCGGGGAGGGTGAGCAGGAGAGGGAGGAGGCAGGGGCCCGGGCTCGCGTGGAGCGTCGTCATGCGGACACGGTACCCTCGCGCCGCGACGGTGCATGACCCCCGCGGCGCGATGCGGCGCGAGTTAGCCGCGCTCGGGCACTCGCGTCAGCAGGACGGGGCGATCGGCCCCGCGCAGCACCTTGTCCGCCACGCTGCCGAGCACCATCCGACGAAGCCCCCGGGCGCCGTGGGTGGCGAGCGCCACGAGCTCGGCGCCGGCGAGCGACGCTTCGTGGAGCACCGCCTGCGCCACCCCAGGCTCGACGACGACCCGCATCGACACCTTGACCGTCGGCTTCCGGAGTCGCGCGGCCGCTCCCTCCAGGTAGGTCTCCGCCTGCTCCACCAGCGCCTTCGTCAGGGTGTCGTCCATCGGCATCGCCGCCGACATCCCCGCGTCGCCGGCGATCGGCACCGGCGGCACGACGCGGAGCAGCACCACCTCGCAGCCTTTGGGGTCCGCCAGCGCAAGCGCCGGCGCGAGCGCCGACTCCGACTCCGTGGACCCGTCGAGGGCCACGAAGAGCTTCCGGAACCGCTCCGCCCGGGGCACCGCGGTGCCTTCCGTGGGTCGAATGAGGAGGACGGGCACGGTGAGCCGGCGGACCAGGGCGTCGGACACGCTGCCGAGCCAGAGCCGGCTGATCGCCCCGCGGCCGTGCGTGGCAAGGACGACCAGCCCGAACGCGTTGTCCTCCGCGTGGCAGGCGATCTGCTCGACCACGTCCCCTTCGAGAAGCGCGTGCGTGACGCCGGTGAACCCCCCTTCCTGGAGGCGGGCGGCGCAGTTGGCCAGGTACTGCTCTTCGGCGTCTCGGATCGTGGGGTCCACCGTGGTCGCGGCGACGGCGCCCTCGGTGGCGATCGTCCAGGGCGGCACGGGGTCGTGCACCCGCGCCAGTTCGAGGTGGGCGCCGCACACCTTCGCCAGGCAGGCGGCCCAGGGCAGCGCCTGCTCCGCGAACTGGGAGCCGTCGAGCGGCACCAGGATGCTCTTGATCATCGGGTCCGTCCTTTCGTGCACGGCCTCGCGCTCACACCAGCAGCAACGCGAGCACGGTGGCGGCCGCCAGGTAGGCGAGGCCGGCGCCGGCGAGGCGGCGGAATTGCGAGAGGCCAAGTGTGACGGTGACCGCCAGCTTGAGCAAGGTGTTGCTCAGGAGCCCGACCGTGATGGCCTGCGCCGCCAGCCGCACCGTTCCCGCGTCGGTGCCGAGCCGGGCCATGGAGACGGTGAGCGCGTCCATGTCGGTCAGCCCGAGCAGCGCGGCGAGCGGCAGGATGCCCGGATCGCCGAACTCCCCCCGCACCCAGACGAGCGCCATCAGCGCCCCCTGGAAGAGCAGCGCCAGCCGGATGGCGCTGCCGAGCCGAAGCGGGTTGCTGGGCGGCTCCATCGGAACGGTGGCGGGGTCGCCGGCGGGGGTCCCGGGCCGGAACGCCCACGCGGTGAGCAGGACGCCGGCGGCGAACGGGATGGCGGCCATCGGGAGCAGCGCCCATCCCGCCGCCTGGTTGATGAAGAAGGTGACCGCCATGACACGGACCACCAGGATCGTGCAGGCGCCCACCACGCCGGCGGCGAGGCCCATCCCGGCATCCGGCTCGAGACGGCTCCGACGGGCAAAGTTCAGTGTGACGGCGGTGGAGGAGATGAGCCCCCCGGCGAGCCCTGCGTACGCATACCCGCGGGTGACCCCGACCACGCGCCGGGCCACGAATCCGAGGAAGTTGAGGCCGGAAAAGACCAGGACCAGGATCCAGAGCGACTGCGGGTAGACGCCGCCGAGGGGGCCGTAAGGCCCCTTGGGCATGAGCGGGAGCACCACGAGCGCCAGCACCGCGAATTGCAGCGCGCCGCGGAGCTCCCAGTCGTCCAGCCGCTTCACGAAACCGTGGATCCGGCTCTTTTCGTTGAGCGCGAGCACGACGACCACACCGGCGGCACTCGCGAGCCGGAGGTGCCCGAGTCCCGCCAGGACGCCGAGGCCGACGACCACCAGTGCCGCCACCTCCGTGGTGCCGTCAGGGTCCCCCGACCCCCGCCGACTGGCGATCACGTACGCCGCCGCCACCAGGAGCGCGGCTCCCCCCACCAGCGTCGCGGAGAGCGCCACCGCACCTTCCGCCAGCAGGACGCCGGCGATGCCGCCCGCCCCACCCAACAGGAAAAAGGTCCGGGCGCCCGCGACGCGGGCGTCCGGACCGACGGCATGTCCCGACCACTGTCGTTCGATGCCTACTGCAAGACCCACCAGCGCGGCCACAGCCAGTCCCAGCGCCGCATCCAGCATGCTACTCCTTTGGAGCCGGGGCGGGAGCCGCGGCGCCGCAGCCGGCCCCGGCACATCCGGCCCCACCGGCGGCCTTGCAGCAGTCCATTTGCTGAGCTCCGCCCTTGCAGCAGTCCATGCCCTGCGCGCCGGCGCCGTGGCCGCCCATCATTCCGCCCATGCCTCCCATCCCACCCATCATCTGACCTTCCATGTGGGTGTGCATCATCTTCACCAGCCCCTGCATCATGAGCCGATCCTGGACCAGCGCGTTCAACAGGGCGGCCATCGCCTCGGTCTTCTTGCTCCCGCTCGCCTTGTTCATCTTCTCGGTCAGGTCGGCGATCTGGACGTTGGCCGAGTCCATCTTGGCCATCATGGCCTTGCAGGGACAGTTCTCCCCGCCGCCGCCGCACCCGCCGGCGCCCATGGCGGGTCCCATCGCGTGCGCATGGCCGGCCATCGGCGGCGGGGCTGCCGACGTCGGCTCCTGGGCCCAGAGCGGGGAGGCAAGGAGGAGCGGAACGGCGAGGGCGATCAGGGAAAGGCGACGCATGTCATACCTCAAACAGTGAAGGAGTCAGGTCAGAGTGGAACAGTCAAGACGGCGCAGAGCGCCGAGTGAAGCAACCCACGGGCAACGCTGCCCCCCTCGACGATACCCGGGGGTCCGCCCCGGTGGTAGCCGAACGCGAGCAGGCGGGAACCGGTCTCGGAGGCCTCGGCGAGGAGTTCCGACAGGACGTTTCCGCGCCGGATGCGAAGGTCGGTCGGGCCGGTTCCCCGGTCCAGGGTGCGATTGAGCCGCATGGTCCTCGAGGCGGGAAGCTTCGCGGCGAGGTCCTCCGGCTCGTT
>CAYUOK010000017.1:0-16017 GCA_964446395.1 uncultured Gemmatimonadaceae bacterium
TCGTCGAGGTCGGTGGAGAGCGCATCGCAGTAGCCGGTGTCCACCCGCCGCTGGATCCGGGTGGCGTCCACGTCCACGCCGAGGAAGGCGGCGCCGTTCATCGTGGCGGCGAGCGGCTGGGCGCCGCCCATCCCGCCCAGGCCGCCGGTCACGACCAGCCGGCCGGCCAGCGTGCCCCCGAAGTGCTGCCGGGCGCACTCGGCGAACGTTTCGTAGGTGCCCTGGAGGATTCCCTGCGTGCCGATGTAGATCCACGAGCCGGCGGTCATCTGCCCGTACATGGTGAGCCCGAGGGCGTCGAGCCGGCGGAATTCGTCCCAGGTGGCCCAGCGCGGGACGAGGTTGGCGTTGGCGATCAGCACCCGCGGCGCTTCCTCGTGCGTCCGGAAGACGCCGACCGGCTTCCCGCTCTGCACCAGGAGGGTCTCGTCGTTTTCGAGGCGCTGGAGGGTGGAGACGATCCGGTGGTAGCTGGGCCAGTCCCGCGCCGCCTTTCCGCCGCCGCCGTAGACGATCAGTTCCTCGGGCCGCTCCGCGACGTCCGGGTCCAGGTTGTTCATCAGCATCCGGAGCGCCGCCTCCTGGTGCCAACCCTTGCAGGAGAGGGCGGTGCCCCGAGGGGCGCGAATCGGGATGGGGCCGGCGGTGACGGTCATGATCGGATCGCAGGTCGGGGATGGACCGGGAATCTAACGGCCGGGCGCGAGAAACCGCACCGGGGTCACTGGGTGGCGGCCCGGTAGCCGGGCCCGCGCACCACGCGGCCGGCCGCGGCGCCGGTCGGCTCCCCGTCGCGCAGCACCTGCACCCCGTTCACCCAGACGTGATGGACCCCGGTCGCGTACTGGTGCGGATGGTCGAATGTGGCCCGGTCGATGATGGTGGCGGGGTCGAAGACCACGATGTCGGCGTGCACGCCGGGGGCGAGGCGACCGCGCCGGGACAGCTTCAGGTTGTCGGCGGGCTGCGAGGTGAGGCGGCGGATCGCCTCCGTGAGCGCCAGGAGCTGCTCCTCGCGGACGTACTTTCCGAGCAGGCGGGCGAAGTTGCCGTAGGCGCGGGGGTGGGTCCCGGAGAGCAGGAACGCCCCCTCGGTGCTCATCGAGCCGCCGTCGGAGCCGAAACTCATGTAGGGCAGCTGGATTTCCCGGCGGACGTTGTCCTCCGACATCGTGAAGAAGACGCACCCGACCCGGCTGTCGTCCTCGATGACGAGATCCATGGCCGTTTCCTCGGGCGACGTGCCCCGCATCCGGGCCACTTCACCGAGCGTCTTGCCGGTGAGCGGCTTGAGCGTCGGGTTCTTGAAGCTGACGAGCAGGATGCCGTCGGCGCCGCCCGCGTTCACGAAGGCGTTGTCGAACCCGGCGTCGCCGCGCATCTCCTGGAGGAGTCGCTGCCGGACGGCCGGGTCCTTGAGGCGTGCCACCCAGGCGTCGTGCCCTCCCTCCTGTACCCAGGTCGGCATCGTCGCGTCGAGCCCGGTCGAGCTCGCCGGATAGGTGTACATGTCGGTCGTGATGCGAAGCCCGGCCGCACGGGCGGAATCGATCAGCGCGATCACCGAGTCCAGCTTGGCCCAGTTCGGCCGGCCCGACGCCTTCAGGTGGTAGATCTCGGCAGGTACTCCCGCCCGGCTCGCGATGGTGATGAGCTCGCGGGTGGCCGTCAGGAGCCCCTTCCCTTCATCACGCATGTGCGAGATGTACATCCCGCCCGATTCCCCCGCCGCGCGCGCCAGCGCGACGAGCTCCTCCGTGCTGGCGTAGTTGGCCGGCGCGTAGATCAGCGACGATCCGACGCCCAGCGCGCCCTCGGCCATGGCCTGGCGCACCAGGTCCTGCATCCGCGCCAGCTCCTCAGGTGTGGCGGGTCGGTTGGTGAAGCCGACCTCGTGGATACGGACCGTCGTGGCACCCACGAACGACGCGACATTCGTCGCGACGCCCCGCGACACGACGTGGTCGAGGTATTCGCCGAGAGTGGTCCACGGGACGTCGAACTTGAGGTCGCCCTGCCGCGCGATCAGCTGCGCCCGCATCGAGTCGGTGAGCGGGCCCATCGACCAGCCCTCGCCGAACACCTCCAGCGTCACGCCCTGCCGGATGTCGCCCTGCGAACGGCCGTCGACGAGCAGGTCTTCCGTGGCCCAGCTGAGCATGTTGATGAAGCCCGGGGCCACCGCGAGCCCGGTGGCGTCGACCTCGACCCGGCCCCGCGCTCCACCGAGATCGCCAACAGCCACGATCGAATCGCCGAGCACGGCCACGTCGCCGACCGCGGGCTCCGCGCCGGTCCCGTCGTACACCGTGCCGTGACGGATGACGAGGTCGTAGGCCGGCTTCGGCCGGCAGGATACCGGCGTGACGAGCACGCCAAGCAGGAGGAGGGTGCGAAGGCGCATCGGGCGGGTCCGGTAGGTTGGGGGGGGAGTGAGGCCGCTCGGGCAGAGAGGGCGGCGAGGCCGGCGCTCAGGCCAGCCGATCGAGTTGGGCGCGCATCTCGACCGCGCTCGACCACCGCTGTTCGCGGTCCTTGGCCAGGGCGCGCTGGACCGCGCCGGCGAGCTCGGGCGGCAGCTCCGGCCGGAGCTCGGCGAGGAGGGGCGCTTCGGCGGTCTGCTGCAGCTGCAGGACGACCGCCTCGCTCCGGTGGACGAACGGAGGGCGGCCGGCGAGCGCCTCGAAGAGGACGCACCCCAGCGAGTAGAGGTCGCTTCGATGATCGAGGTCCCGGACGGCGATGACCTGCTCGGGACTCATGTAGGAGGAGGTGCCCACCGTGAAGCCGGACCGGGTGAGCTTCTCGTCGCCCGAGCCTTCGATGACGCGCGCGATGCCGAAGTCGAGCAGCATCGCCCCGTTGGAGGACAGCACGATGTTGTCCGGCTTGACGTCCCGGTGCACGATGTTGTGCTCGTGGGCGTAGGCCAGGGCGTCGAGGAGGTCCCGCGCGATCCGCACGGCGTCGCTGACGGACACCCGCCGCACCTGCGCGATGTGCTCCTTGAGCGTCGGGCCCTCGATGTAGGCCATGGCGAGGTAGACCAGCCAGTCGCGCTCGCCGTAGTCGAGGAGCTTGGCCACGTGCGGGTGTTCGAGCCGGGAAAGGGTCTTGATTTCCCGGAGGAACCGGTCGGCGGTGGCGGTCACCACCAGTTCCGGATGCAGGACCTTGAGCGCGACCGCCGTCCCCTCGAGGTTCCGCGCGAAGAAGACCCGCCCGGCGCCGCCACGCGCCATCTCCCGCTCGACCGTGTAGCGGTCGCGCAACGCCTCCTGGATCATCGGGAGGAGGTCCCGTCGCATCAGCCTGAGCTCCGGATCATCCTGTAAGGTCGGCCACCCGACGCCGGGAGCGCAAGGTTTGGATTTGCCCGCCTCCGCCGGGGATGCAACCTTTTCCCCGGCGGGGCCGTCCAATCCCGTGCATGCCAACCCCAGCTTCCGGAGTCCCGGCCCTGTCCCGAGACCCCTCCGAACCGCGGTACGCAGCCGATGCCGTCGAGGTGACCCTCGCGGCGAGTGGGGACGCGCATGCCTTCGAGCGGCTGTACCGGCGCCACGTGACGCGCATCCACAACCTGGTGCGCCGGATGCACGGCCCGGACGACGCCGACGAGGTCACGCAGGACGTGTTCGTCCGGGCCTGGGAGAAGCTGGGGACATTCCGCGGGGAATCCACCTTCTCCACCTGGCTCCACCGGCTGGCGGTGAACGTGGTGCTCACGCACCGGGAAGCCCGGGGTCGCCGCCGGAACCGGTTCAGCGAGGACGAGCAGCTGCTGGCAGGCGCCCCCGCGCGCCACACGACGCCGGAAGCGGCGATGGACCTCGAGGGAGCGCTTGCCAGGCTCCCCGACGGCGCCCGCGAAGTCTTCCTGCTGCACGACGTGGAAGGGTATCGCCACGAGGAAATCGCCGAGATGCTCGGGCTGGCGACCGGCACATCGAAATCTCAACTGCATCGCGCGCGCATGGCGCTCCGCGAATGGCTCGACTGAACGACGGGAAGGATCCCATGACCGACCGATGGATGGACCGGCTCTCCGAGTACCTGGACGGCGACCTCCCCCCCGGCGAGCGGGCGGCGCTCGAGGCGCACCTGGCCGACTGCCCCACCTGCCGCACCACCCTGGACGAGCTCCGGCGGGTGGTGGCCCGGGCGCACGCCCTGGTGGACCGGCCGGTGGGAACGGAGCTGTGGGGCGGCATCGCGGCACGGATCGGCGCCTCGGGCGCACCGGTCGTCGACCTGGCCGCGCGGCGGGCCCGGAAGCGGATCACCCTGAGCCTGCCGCAGCTTGCCGCCGCCGCGGTGCTGCTGGTCGCCGCCGGGGCGGGGGCCACCTCGCTCGCACTGCGCGCGCCATCGCCGGCGCCCTCGTCCGTGGCCCTGACGACCGCACCGGATGTCCGGACCATTCCTGCCGGCCTCCCGGATAAGGCGGAACAGAGCTTCGACACCGCCGTGCGCGAGCTCGAGCAGGCGCTGGCCGCCGGCCGGAGCCGCCTGTCGCCCAAGACGGTGACCATCCTCGAGCGGAATCTCGCCCGGATCGACGTCGCGATCGAGGAAGCGCGGGCGGCGCTCGAAGCCGATCCGGCCAACGCCTACCTCAACGCCCACCTGGCCAACACGATGCAGCAGAAGCTGCTGCTCCTCCAGCAGGCCAACGCCCTCGCCAACTCGGCGAGCTGAAAGGAACTCCCATGCTGCTCACAGCGACCGCCCTCCTCGCCACGCTCCTGGCCTCACCGGCCGGTGACACCACGGTGGCCGTCTCCAAGGGCACGCGGCTCTCGGTCAACAACCACGCCGGCCGGATCACCGTCACCGCATGGAACCGGGACGAGGTGCAGATCCGCTCCGTCTCGTCGGACGACGACGCCGAGATCCGCGTCGAGCGCTCGGGCAACGAGCTGCTGGTGTCCCAGCGGATGCGCTACGGCCCCACCGAGATCGACCTGACCATCAACGCCCCGGCGTGGATGGCGCTCAGCCTCCAGGGCGTCGAGACCGAGATCGTCGTGTCGGGCACGGCCGCCCCGATCCGCGCGCAGTCGGTGGAGGGGAGCGTGACGGTCAACGGCGGCACCGACAACGTGGCCCTGAGCTCCGTGGACGGCGACGTGAGCGCCGACGGGGTGCGCGGCAACCTGGACATCCAGGCGGTGGACGGCAACGTGACCGTCCGGAACCTGGCCGGTGCACTGAGCATCCAGGCGGTGGACGGCGACGCCCTCCTCGACGGGATCACCTCCTCCTCGGTGCGCGTCTCCTCCGTGGACGGCGACATCCGCTTCGGCGGGGCCATCGCGCCGAACGGCAACTACGCCTTCAAGACCCACGACGGCAACATCTCGATCCGCCCGGCCGGGGCGCTGAACGCCACCGTGACGGTGTCCACCTGGAGCGGGGAGTTCGAGTCCGCCACCCCGGTCACGATCAGCGGCAGCCAGGAAGGCAAGCGGTTCTCCTTCACCGTCGGCACCGGCAGCGCCCGGCTCGAGCTCGAAGCGTTCGACGGCCTCATCCGTCTCGAGAAGTAACCACCGCATTCTTTCACGGAGGCACCACCGCATGTATCGATACATCACTGCAGCGCTCGCCGTGCTCGCCTGCACCGGCGCCGCCACCGCCGGCGCGCAGGACGCCGACTGGAACTGGAAGGGCACCGTCGCGGCCGGCAAGAGCATCGAGATCAAGGGCGTCAACGGCGACGTGCGGGCCACCGCCGCGTCCGGGTCCGAGGTCGTGGTGACCGCGGTCAAGAAGGGGCGGAAGTCGGATCCCGCCTCGGTCAAGATCGAGGTCGTCAACAGCGGCGCCGGCGTGACCATCTGCGCGGTGTACCCGAGCAGCGGCAAGCGGGCCAACAGCTGCGGCGCCGGCGACGACGGCCACATGTCCACCAACGACAACGACGTCAGCGTCAGCTTCACCGTGCAGGTCCCGGCGGGCGTGAAGTTCGTGGGCCGGACGGTCAACGGCTCGGTGAGCACGGAACGGCTGGGGAGCGACGCCGACGTGTCCACCGTCAACGGCGACGTGCGGGTGGTGGCGGCCGGCATCGTCCGCGCCAGCACCGTGAACGGCTCGGTGGACGTGTCCATGGGCAAGGCCGACTGGACGGGTGCGGTGGAGCTGAGCACCGTCAACGGAAGCATCCGGGCGAGCCTGCCGGCCAGTTTCAGCGCCGTCGTCAACGGCAAGACGGTCAACGGCAGCATCGAGTCGGAGTTCCCGCTGACCGTCCAGGGCAAGTTCGGGCCACGGAGCATCCACGGGACGATCGGCGCCGGCGGGCGGACCCTCGACCTCGAAACGGTCAACGGCAGCATCACGCTCGCCAAGGCCGACTGACCGCTGAAACCACCGGGCGGGCGGACCCGTCCGGACACTGGAGAGTTGCAGGCAACGCGGGGCCGCCGCGCACGGGCGCGGCGGCCCGCTTCACGCCCTGAACGAGCCCCGATGCCCCGACCAGCCTGCCATCCCACTCCAATCACGTTGCTGGCCGCGCTGCTTGCCGCGGCTCCCCTGGCCGCCCAGGCGGCTGACCCGGGCCTCGGGAAGGTGGCCCGGGCGGTCGAAATCACCGGCCAGGCGCCGCACATCGACGGCAGGCTGGACGACCCGGTCTGGGCCACCGCGCTCTGGTTTTCCGACTTCACGCAGAAGCAGCCCGTCGAGGGCGGCGTCCCGACCGACAAGACCGAGGTGGCCTTCGCCTACGACGACGGAGCGCTCTACGTGGCGGCCCGGCTGTGGAGCGCGCGGGTCAGCGAGATCCCGCGGCCCGTGACGCGCCGGGACCAGTTCAGCAACGCCGAATACTTCATCGTGGCGCTCGATCCGTACCACGACAAGCGGACCGGCTACAGCTTCAGCGTGAGCTCAGGCGGCGTGCAGGGCGACTCCTACCATCCCCAGGACGAGGAGGACAACCGGGATCCGGCGTTCAACCCGGTATGGGAATCGCACATCACCTTCGACAGCGCCGGCTGGTACGTCGAGATGCGGATCCCCTTCTCCCAGCTGCGGTTCAACACCCAGGAACTGCAGCAGTGGGGCATGAACATCAACCGCTGGCGCCCCGGGTTCAACGAGGACATCTACTGGGTCATGATCCCGCGCTCCCAGTCGGGGTTCTTCTCGCATTTCGGCACGCTCGAGGGGATGGACAACATCGTGCCAAGCCGCCGGGCCGAATTCATCCCGTACGTCGCCGGCACGGCGAGCATGACCGGCACACAGGCGGCCGGCGACCCCTTCGACGACGGAAGCGAGTGGGAGGGTCGGGTCGGGGCGGACTTCAAGGTGGGCCTCGGCTCCAACCTGACGCTGGACGGGACGATCAATCCTGACTTCGGGCAGGTGGAGGCCGACCCTGCCGAGGTGAACCTGACCGCGTTCGAGACCTTCTTCCCCGAGCAGCGGCCGTTCTTCATCGAGGGCAACCAGCTCCTGCAGGGGAGCGGGCCGGGCTACTACTACTCCCGGCGCATCGGCGCCACGCCGCAAGGCTACGCCACCGGGGAGGTGGCCGATTCCGCCGACTTCCTCGAGTCGCCGCGGTATGCCACGATCCTGGGGGCTGCCAAGCTCACCGGCCGGACCTCCTCGGGCATGTCCATCGGCGCGCTCGCGGCGGTCACCCAGCGCGAGTACGCGAACCTCTACGACGTGACCACGAACTCCTTCGAGAAAGTCGCGGTCGAGCCGTCGACCGCCTACCTGGTCGGACGCGTCCAGCAGGAATTCGGGGCGTCGGCGTCCACCGTCGGCGTCACGCTGACCGGACTTTCGCGGAGTTTCTCCGACGCCCAGCCGCTGAAGCAGCAGATGACCAGCCAGGCCGTCTCGGGCGGCGCGGACTGGCTGCTGCGATTCAACAACGGCCAGTTCCTGGTCGGGGGGCACGCCGGGTTCAGCTATATCCACGGGTCGGACACGGCCGTGACAGCCGTCCAGACCTCCTCCGCGCACTACTACCAGCGACCGGACCAGGACTACGCGGTGCTCGACACGACGCGAACCTCGCTGTCCGGCTACTCCCTGGGGCTGAACGCCGAGAAGGCGGGCGGCAAGCACTGGACCGGCGGCCTCTTCCTGTCCGCGGAATCCCCCGGATTCGAGCTGAACGACCTCGGGCGCCTCTCGAGCGCGGACGACATCGACACCGAGTACTACATGAACTACCGGGAGACTCAACCCGGGAAGGTGTTCCGCAACTATCGGCTCGGGCTCGCCACCGCGAACGGATGGAACTTCGGGGGGACCCGGACCTACTCGGTGTTCCGGATCAACACGAACCAGACCTGGAAGAACTGGTGGAACAGCTATGTCGGGATCTTCTATCGGCCCGCCGCCATGAGCGACGACCTCACCCGCGGCGGTCCCCTCATGGCGACCGTGCCGGGGGGCGGGATCGACGCGCAGGTCTTCACCAACGAGGCCAAGAACACCCAGGTGGGGCTCTTCTACAGCACCTCGTGGAATGACCTCGGCGCCACCAGCAACTCCCTCAGCATGAACCTCCGCTTCCGCCCGGGGAGCCGCTGGCAGTTCAGCCTCCGGCCCGCGTGGCGCCAGTCGAACAACGCCCGGCAGTACATCGGCGTCTACCCCGGCGGGACGCCCGCCACCTACGACGAGCGATACGTCTTCTCCTGGGTGAAGCAGACCACCCTCTCGATGCAGCTGCGGCTGAATTACTCGTTCACGCCGGGGCTGACCCTCGAAGCGTACGCGGAGCCGTTCGCCTCGAGCGGCGACTTTTCGGAGTACGGCGAGCTGGCGGCGGCGGAGACGTCGAGCCTGCGGGAATACGGCACGGACAACACCACCATCGTGCAGGATCCGAGCGGCAACTACGTGGTGACGGATGGGACCAACGGCCAGACCTTCGACCTGCCGAACAACAACTTCAACGTGCTCTCCTACCGGAGCAACGTTGTGCTACGGTGGGAATGGCGCCCCGGCAGCGCGCTGTTCCTCATCTGGCAGCAGAACCGCGAGTCGGACTGCTCGGCGGGCTACGATACCGGCATTTGCTACCAGACCGACCGGACGCCGGGCGGCGGGCTCGAGGCCGGCGACCTGGTGGCGTCACGGGGCGTTCCCGGCGACAACCTCCTCGTCCTCAAGGCGACGTACTGGTTCACGGTCCGCTGAGTTCGTCGGCGTCCACCGGCGGCGCGGCTACCCGAGCCGCTCCCCGATCGCGGCGGCGAATCGTCCAGGCGCCGCCTCGTCCCACCGCAGGAACATCGACGGCTCCGTCACCTCGAGCTCGAGCAGGCGGAGTGCCCCGTCGTTCGTCGGCAGCAGGTCCACCCGCGCGTACAGCGTCTCGCTCCCCAGGGCGTCCAGGACCCGCTGGCCGGCCGCCAGCTCCGCCGCGCCCGGCGACACCGAGACGACCCGCCCACCGTGTTCCGTCTGCACGCGGAAATCGCCCGCGGCCGGGATCTTCCGCACGGCGTGGCTGAACCTCCCGTTGAAGTACAGGAGCGAGAGCTCTCCCACCGTGGAGACCTCCGGCACATAGGGCTGCACCATCATGGCGCGCTGCGTCAGCTGCTCCGCGAGGAACCGCTGGCCCTCGGCCAGCGTGTCCGGCCCCACCATGCGGGTCCGGCGTGCGCCGGCCGACACCACCGGCTTGAGGACCGCCTCCGCCCACCGCTCCTCGGCCAGGATGGCGCCGAGGTCGTGCGCGGACCCGCGCGGCAGCCACCGCGTGGGCACGATGGGCACGCCGCGCCCGGCGAGTTCGCGCAGGTACTGCTTGTCGGTGTTCCACCGGAGCATCGGGGCGGGGTTCCAGAGGGTGCGCGCCGCCGCGACGCGGTCGGCCCATGCGAGGAAGGCGGCGATCTTGTTGGGATAGTCCCAGGTGGTGCGCACCACGACCAGGTCGTAGGCGGCCCAGTTCACCTGCGGGTCGTTCCAGACGAGGGGCACCCCCTCGATCCCGGCCCGGCGGAGCGCGGGAACGAGGGGGGCGTCCTCCACATCGAGGTCCGGCAGCGCGGCGCAGGTGGCGAGGGCGACTCTTGGCATTCGGTGGGTGTCAGTCGAGAAGGGTGGAAACGCAACGGCCGGCCCGAGGGCCGGCCGTTGAAGATCGGGACGGCGGGATTTGAACCCGCGACCCCTGCAACCCCATTGCAGTGCGCTACCAGACTGCGCTACGTCCCGCGAATCGAGGCCCAAAGCTAGTCAGCCGCCCCGGCTTGGGGAAGGGGCCGGCCACAGATATGTTGAAAGTTCCCCTGCACTAACCTGGAGCCGACATGGACCGCCGTTCGTTCGTCCATCGCACCGCCGGCGGCCTCGCCGCCCTCGGCGCCCTGCGCGCCCTCTCCGCCTGCCGACCGGACGCCCCCTCGACGGCCGAAGACGCCGAGTTCGTGTCGCTCCGCGAGCGGTACTTCCTGACGACGCTCGAGCTCAACCCGGTCACCTGCACCTATCTCGGCGGCGACGGCTATTCGCCCACGCTCGCCGCCGTCAACGGAAAGCTCCGTGACTTCAGCCCGGCGGCGCTCGGCGGCGAGGTGACCTTCCTGCAGTCCGTGCTGACGGCGCTCGCTGCCATGCCCCCGGGCACCCTCTCTCCGCAGGCCAGGATCGACCACGCGGTCGTGACGGCCCAGGCCGGGTACATGGTGCACCAGCTGGCCGAACTCCGGTACCACGAACGCTGCGTGGACACGTACGTGGCCGAGCCGTTTCGGGGCATCGACTGGCAGATCCAGGGCATGACCGACGCCGGCAACGGCCTCCTCGGCACCGAGGCGGAGTGGGCGCTCGTCGTGGCCCGGGCGGGGGCGGTGCCTGCCTACGTCGAGACGGCCAAGGCGAACCTCCTGGCGGGCAAGGCCGCCGGCAATATGCCCGACCGGCGGCTCGTCCAGCGCGACGGCATCGCAGGCGCCAGGGCCAACGTGGAGTACTTCACGACGACGCTGCCTGGCCTGGCGGCCCAGTACATCGGCGACCGCCCCTTCGGTCCCGCCACGATCGACCAGCTGAAGACGGCAGGCGCCGCCGCCGGCGCGGCCTACGGCTCGATGGCGGACTTCCTGGGCAGCACCTTCGACCCGAAGGACACGACCGATCGGTACGCCGTCGGCGAGGTCGAATACGCCTGGCGCGTCACCAACTGCCTCCGGGATGGGCGCACGCCGGCCGAGCTCTTCGAGTACGGCGCGTCGCAGGTGGCAGAGTACGAAGCGAAGATCTTCCGCGTGGCCCAGGAAGTCTCCGCGCAGGCCAGCCTCGGGCTCGCGTTCGGCACCGACGCGGAACAACGGGCCAGCGTGCGCGCGGTCATGGACCACCTCGCCAAGGACTCGCCGAAGGACGACACCGAGCTCTTCGCCTGGTACCGGGAGGCGGGCACGCGCGCGGTCGAGTACGGCCGCCAGCGTCAGATGTTCGACATCCCCGCCGACTACCGGCTGGTCGTCACCGAGACGCCGCCGGTGCTCCGCAGCACGACCGACGCGTCGTACTACCCCGCCCCGCCCTTCAAGACCACCGGCGTCGGCCGCTTCTACCTGACGCCCACCGGGAACGACCCCGGCGCGCTCAAGCTGAACAACCGGAGCTCGGTGGCTACCACCGCCATCCACGAGGGATTCCCCGGCCACGACTGGGACTACAAGTACATGACCCAGCACGCCTCGGAGATCAGCAACATCCGATGGCTCACGCCCGGCGCCGTCGAGGACTCCTTCTCGATGTGGGAGGACTCGATGTCGTCGGAAGGGTGGGCGCTCTATTCGGAGGAACTGATGGCGGAGGCCTCGCCGGGCCGCCCGTACGGCTTCTACGAGCCAGGCGAGTACCTCTACATGCTGCAGGCGCAGCTGATGCGGGCGGTCCGGGTACGGGTGGACGTCGGCATCCACACCGGGCGGATGACCTTCGACGAGGCGGTCGACTACTTCGCGGCGCACGTGGACTTCTTCCCCGACGCCCGCGCCGGCCAGGCGAAGGACCCGGTGGCCAAGGCGGCGTTCGACACCGCCAACCGCGCCATCTACCGCTACTCCAAGTGGCCCACCCAGGCGATTACCTACAACCTCGGCAAGCACAACATCCAGGAGCTCCGCGCCGCCACGGAACAGAAGATGGGGAAGGCCTTCGACCTGAAGGCCTTCCACGAGAAGTTCATGGGGATGGGGACGATTCCGACCGGTTACTTCCGGGACGACTTCCTCAAGGGGTGACGGGCGCCGGGAACCGGCGATAGAGCAGACCGGCGGTCGCGATGCCGACGATCGCCGCCAGCGTCACGTCGCTCACGAAGTGCGCATGCGCGGCCACCCGGCTGAACGCGCAACCCGCCGCGAGGACGTAGCACACCGGGCGGGCGCGCGGAAAGAGCAACCCCAGCATCGCCAGCGCGCCGACGGCCACCACCACGTGGCTGCTCGGCAAGCCGAGCCCGGCCGTGGAAAGCGGACGGTCCGCCCAGTCGCGGAACAGGTATTCTCCTGCCGACTGGCCGGGTCGTTGCCGCCGGATCACGATCTTCAGCAGTTCCCCCAGCGCACCGCTCAGCGCCGCGGACCCCGTCACCAGCGCGCCACGCCGCCACGCCGCCCACGCGCCCCCGGTGGACCGGAGCGGCCAGTCCACCAGCACCAACGCGATCCCGACGAAGATCCAGGTCGGGAGGAATCCCTGGATCCGCAGGAGGCGACCCAGGTCGGTGTTCTGGAAACGGGGCAAGACGACATGCGCCGCCGCCCACCAGTCGACGAGTTGGGCCAGCGCGAGGGCCAGCGACGAAATGAGGAGAAAGCGCAGGGCTGGTCGGGAAAGAGCCATGAGGCGGAAAGGTAATGCGTCCGGGCGTGCCCAGCCCGCCAAAGACGAGCGCCGCCCGGTGAGGCGGCGCGGAATGGAGAGCCACTGATCGGATTCGAACCGATGACCCCCGCATTACGAATGCGGTGCTCTACCGACTGAGCTACAGTGGCCAAACCGGGAAACAAAGGGGCGCACACCTGTGCGCCCCGGTCCTGATGCCCTGGCGCGGATTCGAACCGCGACGCCTTTCGGCACTACCCCCTCAAGATAGCGTGTCTACCAGTTTCACCACCAGGGCGGGCGGCGGGGATAATACCGCCGCGGTCGGGGTGGGTCAACCCCGCGCGAGTGCCTACCGAAGTGCTTGGGAGATCAGCCGTTACCGGAGCTCAGTTGACGGTGTGCGCAACCGCCAACGAACTGCCTCCGGTGAACTGCGCATCGCCGGTGTAGGTGGCCACCAGTGACCGCGCCCCGGAGGTCGTGAGCGTCACCGAGCAGCCGCCGGCGGCCACGGCGGCGGTGCACGAATCCACGCCGTCGCCCACCGTCACGTTACCGGTCGGCGTGCCGGCACCGGGGGAGGTCGCCACCACCGTCCACGTCACCGCGACCGGCGTCGACGTCGACGCACCATCGGGAGTGTGACTTGTGATCGTCGTCGTGGTCGCCGCCTGGTTGACCAGGTGCGCCTCACCGGCAGAGGCGCTGCCGGCGAAGTTCGCGTCGCCTGCGTAGGTGGCGGTGATCGTGCGGGCGCCGACCGTCGGGAACGCCAGGCTGCAGGTGCCGACCGCGATCGAGGCGCTGCACGAGGTCACGCCGTCGGTCACGTTGACCGTTCCCGTCGGTGTGCCACCGCTGCTGATCACGGTGAAGTTCACCGGCACCGGCTCACCGGTCACCGAGGGGTCGGGGAGATCCGCGGTGATGGTGGTCGTCGTGGGCGCCGGGTCTACCTGGTGGGGCGTGCCCGCCGAAGCGCTGCCGGCAAAGTTGACGTCCCCGGCGTAGGTGGCCGTGAGGGTGCGCGCCCCCGCGGTGGCAAAGGTGATGCTGCAGGTGCCGGCGCTCGCGGCCGCCACGCAACTGCCGCCGATTCCGTCGGACACGGTGACGTTACCCGTGGGCGTCCCGATCGCCGTGGACACCGTGTAGTTGATCGTCACGAGCTGCCCGGTGACCGACGGGTCGGGCAGGTCGGAGGTGATGGTGGTCGTCGTCGCCGCCTGGGTGACGGTGTGGGTCACCGCCGAAGAGACGCTGCCGCCAAAGTTCGCATCACCGGCGTAGGTGGCGGTGAGCGAGCGCGTGCCGACGGTGTTGAGCGCCACCGAACAGCCGCCCGTGCCGACGGCCGCCACGCAGCTGTTGACGCCGTCGCTGACCGTGACGTTGCCGGTCGGGGTGCCGGCGCCCGGCGCGGTCGGAGACACGGTCCAGGTTACGCTGACCGCCGCGCCACGGGACGAAGGATCAGGCGTGTGGGTCGTGATGGCGGCCGTCGTGGCGGCCTGGCTGACGGTGTGAGCCGCCCCCGCGGACGCGCTCCCGGTGAAGTTCGCGTCGCCGGCGTAGGTGGCGGTCAGCGTCCGGGCGCCTGCGGTGAGGAAGGTCAGCGCGCAGCTCCCCGCCGCCACCGTGCCGACGCAGGAGGTGCCCGCCCCGTCGGAGACCGTCACGTTCCCTGTGGGGCTCCCGCCGGCGCTCGTCACCTGGTAGCCGACCGCCACCGCCTGCCCGACGACGGAGGGATCAGGCAGGTCGCTCTGGATCACCGTGGCGCTCGACGCGGCCCCGATGGTGAAAGCCGAGCTCGTGGCACCGGTCAGCCCGCCGGAGGAGGCCGCGAGGGTGTAGCCGGCCGCCGCCGCGCTCACGGACAGGTCGTTGAAGGTGGCGATGCCGCTCACCGCCGTGCGCGACAATGTGCCGCCCAGCGTCGCGCTGCCGGGATTCGCGCCGAAGGCGATGGTCACCGTCGCGGTCGAGGCGGTGAGGTTGCCGGAGGCATCCTGGATACGGACCGTGACCGGCGGAGCGATGGCCGCCCCGACGGAGGTGCCGGTCGGCTGCGTCCCGAAGGCGAGCACGGCCGGCGCGCCCGGCGTGATGTCGAAGGCGGCGCTGGTGGCCGGCGTCAGCGCGCCTGACGTGGCGTCGAGGGTGTACCCAGTGCCGGTACGGTTGAGCGACACACCATTGAAGGTGGCCACGCCGGCCACCGCGCTCACCGAGGCCGTGCCGCCAAGGGTGCCGCCGCCCGGGTTGGTCCCGATGGCGAGCGTGACCGTGCTGGTGGCCGTCGTGACGCGGTTCCCGACGGCGTCGAGAATCTCGACCTGCACGGCGGGCGAGAACGCGGTGCCTGCGGTCGTGGTCGTCGGCTGGGTCAGAAACGCCACGCGCGTGGCGGCGCCGGCCGTGACGTTGAATGCCGTGCTGGTCGCACCCGTCAGGCCCGTGCCGGCCGCGCCCAGCGCGTACCCCGTTCCGGCCCGGTCGATCGTGAGATTCGAGAAGGTCGCGACGCCGGCGATTGCCGCCACGGTGAGCGTGCCGCCGAGGACGCCGCCGCTCGGGTTCGACGCGAGGGAGAGCGTCACGCTGTTCGTCGCGCCGCCCACCAGGTTGCCGGCCCCGTCCACGACGCGGACCTGCACGGCCGGCGCGATGCTCGCGCCCGAGGCGACGTTCGAGGGCTGCGCCTGGAAGGCCAGCGCGGCGGGAGCACCGGCCGTGAGGGCGATCGCCCCCGACGTGACGGCGGTGAGCGGCGCCGAGCTGAAGTTGAGGGTGAAGTTCCCCGCGGTCCCGGTCAACGAGAGATTCGCGAAGGTGGCGACGCCGCTTGCCGTGGAGGCCGTGAGGGTGCCCCCCAGCGTGCCGGTGCCGGAGGCGATCGCTGCCGTGACGACGGTGCCGGTGGTCGGGACGGTGTTGCCGAGCGCGTCCACCAGCCGGATCACCGGCTGTGGCGACAGCACCACCCCGCTCTGCCCGCCCGCCGGCATCGTCGTGATGGCCAGCGCGGAGGCGGCGCCCGGGTTCACGGTGAACGCCGAGCTCGTCGCACCCGTCAACCCACCCGCCGCGGCTGTCAGCGTGTAGCCGACACCACTCCGATCGATGGACAGGTTGCTGTAGGTGGCCACACCGGCCACGGCGTTCAGCGTGGCGGTG
>CAYUOK010000018.1:0-9018 GCA_964446395.1 uncultured Gemmatimonadaceae bacterium
AGCGGTCCGGCCACCGGCTGCATCGTTTCGCCTCCGCTGACCGACGCCAATCCGAGCCACCGCCGGCCGCCCGAGGAATACTCGGCGAGCCTCAGAACCTCGAACGCGCGGACCGGGCCGCCCGCGATCATGTCCGTGAGAGGCTCGGGAGCCAGCAGCGCGGTGAGGTCGACTGTCCCGAAGACAATGGCGGCGACTCCGCCGCACGTGGAGGCGCCCACCGACAGCACCGGCGTCCGGATCCACCTGTCGTCGAGCCTCGAGCCCGTGTCGCCCTCGACGAACAGGAGCAGGCTGTCGCGCCCGGGCGCGACGGCGCGGATCGCGTCGAACGCCACCGGCGGTTCGTCGCGCACCCGGACCTGCGTCGGCGACACGGAGCAGGTGACCCCGAATCCACGCATGGCCCGGAAGGTGGCCGAGTCCGCCGCCATGCGCAGCAGGTCGGGGCCGGAGCCGTCGGCGCCGAGCTCCCGAAGTTCCGCCTGGGCGAGTTGCAGCCCGGTCCGCACCCCCTCCTGGACCGTCGCGTGCTCGGCGACCGCGACCGACTGGCGGCTGAGCGCCAGCATGGTGCGAAGCGCGACGGCGGCCAGCAGCGTGAGGAGCGCCATGGCGACCACCAGTTCGACAAGGGTGACGCCGCGAGGGTTCCGGGACATCAACGGCACCAGATCGAGGCGGCCAGTGAATCTGTGAGCCGCCCCCCGGGCACCGGGACCGACGCCGTGAGCGTCACCTCGCGCAGGTCGCCGGCCGACCGGACCTGCCACTTCCACCTGGTGCCGTCGGCGCTCGAGTCCACGCCGTCGAGCAGGCCACCACAGTACGCCGGGCGGGTGGCCGCGATGTCGCGGAGGAGTTCGATCTGCGAAGCGGAGGCGTAGGAGGCTCGCATCGCCTGGCGCCCCCGGATGGTGGTGCGTACAGTCAGGACGGCGGTGCCCATCAGTGCGCCAACCCCCGCGGTGAGCAGGAGGACGGCGAGGGCGACCTCGAGCAGCGTGAACCCCAGGCGGAGGTCCGACCTGCACAACGCGCAGGGTGGGTGGCGAGGGCTGGGCATGGGACGAGGGTAGCACGCGGCGCCACGGGTCACACAACAAAAAACGCGCGCCGGGAATCCCGAACACGCGTCATCTCATGGCGGCCGTCCGGTGCCGGCTATTCGAGCCGGTACCGCCGCAGCTTGTAGAAGAGCGTCCGGAGGCTCACGCCGAGCAGGTCGGCCGCCTCACGGCGGCTGCCACCGCTGGCCTGAAGCGCCTGCTGCACCAGGTCACGCTCGAGCGCCTCGACCCGGCCCTTGAGGAGCAGGTCGCCGGACGAGGGTCGGTGATCGGCCGCGTGCCCGTTGAGCTGTCCATGGCCGTTCCCGTTTCCGTTGGGCGCAGGCGCCACGGTGGCGCCGAGCTGGAAGGCTTCCCGCTCGAGGCGCCCGGATGCGCTGAGCACGGCCGCGCGCTCGACCGCGTTCCGGAGCTCGCGGACGTTGCCGGGCCACTTGTAGCTGCTCAAGTAGCTCAGGGCCTGCGGACTGAAGCTGATGGGATGCCCGAGCCGCTTGGCGGTGCGCTGGGCGAAGTGGGCGAGCAGGGCCGGCACATCCTCGGGCCGGTCCCGGAGCGGCGGCACCTCGAGCTCGACCACGTTCAGCCGGTAGTACAGGTCGTCGCGGAATTCCCCCGCGGCGCGGGCGTCTTCCAGGCGGCGCGCCGTGGCGGCGACAAGGCGCGCGTTGACCGGGCGGCTCTTCGACTCGCCCACCCGCCGCACCTCGCGCTCCTCGAGCACGCGGAGCAGCTTGGCCTGGAGCCCGGCCGGGAGGTCGCCGATTTCGTCGAGCAGGAGCGTCCCGTCCGTCGCCTCCTCGAAGAGCCCGGCGCGCTCGTGGGTGGCGCCGGTGAAGGCGCCGCGCGCGTGGCCGAAGAGCTCGGACTCCAGCAACTGCTCGGGAATGGCGGCGCAGTTGATGGCGACGAACGGGCCGTCGCACCGGCCGCTCATCCGGTGGATGGCGCGCGCCAGCACTTCCTTGCCGGTGCCGCTCTCGCCGGTGATCAGCACCGTCGTGTCGTGCGCGGCGACCCGGCTGGCGAGCTCGAGCAGGTGGCGCATGGCGGCGGACTCCGCCACGACCTCGTCCTGCACCTGGCCGGCCCCGAGCGTGGCCCGGAGTGAGGCCACCTCGCGCCGGAGCCCCTCGCGCTCCTCGACCTTGCGCAGCGTGAGCAGCACCTCGTCGGGGCGGAACGGCTTGTGGAGGTAGTCGTAGGCGCCCTCGCGCATCGCGGCGATGGCGGACTCCTCCGAACCGTGGGCGCTCATCATGAGCAGGATGGCGCGGCCGCCGGACGTCCGGTATTCGCGCAGGAACTCCAGGCCGTCCATCCCGGGCATGCGCACATCGGACAGGATGACATCCGGATCCACCTCGGGCGCGCGCGCCAGGGCGCGCCGAGCCTCTCCCTCGGCGGTCACCTCGTGACCGGCCTCGGAGAGCAGGAGGCCCAGCGACTGCCGGAGACCCGGATCGTCGTCAACCACCAGAATGCGCATCAACCGCCTCTGCCTGTGGCAGGAACACCTTGAACACCGCCCCGCCCTCGCGGGCGCGGTCCACCCAGACCACTCCCCCCGCGTCATGCACGGTCCGCGCCACGATGGCCAGCCCGAGTCCCGTCCCCTTGCCGGGGTCCTTCGTGCTGTAAAAGGGGTCGAAAATCAGCTCCCGTTCCCCTTCGGGCACGCCAGGGCCCTCGTCGGCCACGTAGAGCAGCCCTCCGACCGTCCCCGCGGGCAGGTCGGGGCGCCAGGGGCGCCGCCCCAGGCCGGCTCCCGGGCGCATCGGACCGTGCCCGGCCCCGTTCCCGTCCGCGGCCCGGTGCTCTGGCACGTTGCGAGGAACGAAGGTTTTCGGCACGGCCCCCACCCAGATCCTCCCGCCGGCCGGCGAGGCGTCACGGGCGTTGAGGAGCAGGTTCACGAGGACCTGCTCCAGCGCCTTCGCGTCGCCGCGCACCGGTCGCAGCGAGTCGCTCACCTCGAGGACGACTTCGTGCGTCTTGAGCGCGCCCTGGTCGCCGAGGAAGCCGACGACGTCGCGCACGATGTCCGCGAGCGACGCGCTTCCCGACGGCGTCCCCGGGCGGGCGTAATCGAGCAGCCCCTCCACGATCCGGTCCATCCGGGCGACCTCGCGCCGCATCCCCTCCACCAGGGAGGCGTCGGCCCCGCGTCGCCGCAGGACCTCGACGTAGGTGCCGAGGGCGCCGAGCGGGTTGCGGATCTCGTGGGCGACGCCGGCCGCCAGGCGGCCGACCCCGGCGAGCTTCTCCGCGCGCACCGCCTGGCTCTGCACGTCGAGCAGCTGGTCGGCCATCGAGTGAAACCGCTCGGCCAGGTGCGCCAGTTCGCGCGTCTCGAAGGGCCGGCCCGGCGCGGACAGCTCGCCGCTGGCGAGGCGGTCGGCCTCGGCGGAGAGCTCGCTGAGCGGGCGGAGCACGAGGCGCTGTACGAGGTGGCGCCCGAAGAGCACGAAGAGCAGCGTGCTCGCGGCCCACAGGATCCACAGCGTCCAGACGGCGGCGTCCGGATCCAGCGTGGCGACCAGGAGGGTCGTCAGGCTGGCGAGGACCACCGCCGCCGAAGTCAGGAACGCCAGGTTGAAGAGCAGCTCGGTCCGGAGCGAGCGGAGCGGGCCGCCCGGCAGCCCGCCAGGCGGCCCGCTCGGTGGAGGCCCCGATCCGCGAGTCACGCGCTGCCTTCCGTTACGGATCGCAGGCGATCAATCCCTCGGTCGTGGCCGGGGCGACTGGCGCGGCGGATCCGTAGAAGAAGGCGCAGGTCTTCGGGGTTCCGGTGTACGCTGCCGTGGCGGACCAGCCGCCGGTGGTGGCCTCGGTGACCGTGATCGTCGTGCCGGTCGACGGGGTGTACGAGAACGTCGGGTTGTTCGGCACTGCCCCGCCGTAGTACACCTGGTTGTCGCCCAGGTACGACTCCTGGGCCGTGGCCAGGTTGCGCAGGTCGCTCTTCATCTTGGCGAGGTACGCCCGCTCCTTCGTGCTCCCGAACTTCGGGATGGCGATGGAGGCCAGGATCCCGATGATCACCACGACGATGAGCAGCTCGATCAGGGTGAAGCCGGCTTGCTTCGTCATGTCCTGCCGATTCGCGTCACGCATCGCTGAGATCCTGTGAGAGGGTGTGAAAAGGGACGGCGACCCGTAGACCGCCGCCCCGATTCAGTGTCCAGATTCAGGCCGTGATTACGGCGTGCACTTCGGCTCGCCTTCGACCGTGGCGACACCGGCGGAACCAGGAGCGGTGCCGATGAAGATGTCACAGGTCTTGGCGGTCGCGCTGTGCGTGGCCACGGCGTTCCAGCCGGTGCCGGCGGCGGCAGTGAAGGTCACCGACACGCCAGCCGACGGGACGTAGTTGCCCAGGGCGACGAGCGGGGTCGCGACGCCAGCGAGGTTGCTGGCCGCGCCGCTGAGGTACACCTGGTTGTCGGCGAAGTAGCCTTCCTGCGAGGTCGCGCCGTTACGCAGGTCGGACTTCATCGAGGCCAGGTACGCCTTCTCCTTCGTGCTCGCGAACTTCGGGATCGCGATGGCCGCCAGAATGCCGATGATGACGACGACAATCAGCAGCTCGATCAGGGTAAAGCCCTTGCGGTTCAACATGGGTACAACCTCCAGAGAGAATGATGGTGCTTCGGTTTGCTGCTGACCGTGGTCGGTCCCTTCCACTTTCCTTCCCGGCCGATGGAAAGGCAACGACTATGCCACCGTGGCCAGACCGAGCATAACCATTTCATTCACATGGAGTTACGGAGTAGCGCGCCAGCCATTGCATGGCGGGTTGCAAGCGTCCGGCGGGGGATTTTGCAAGGGAGGGGCCGGGACGGGCGGGGCGGCGGGGCAGCGGGGCCGGTCGGCGGGGAGACGGGGACGCGTGGAGGCAGGCCCGTGGCATCCGAAGGGGGGGCTCACGCCCACCCCGATCTATTCCGCCGGCGCCGCGCTCTCCTCATACCGGCTCAGCTTCCGGTACAGGGTCGAGGGGTCGATGCCGAGCACCTCCGCCGCCCTCGTCTTGTTGCCGCCCTCGGCCTGGAGCACCCACATGATGTAGGCCCGCTCGATGACGTCGAGCGCCGGGTTCTTGTAGGACCGGTCGGCCACCAGCGGCTCCTTCCGCCGGCGGGTGATCCGCTCCGGAAGGTGCTGGGGCTCGATCAGGTTGCCCCGGGTCAGGACCACGGCGTGCTCCAGCGCGTTCTCGAGCTCGCGCACGTTGCCCGGCCAGTCGTAGACCATGACCGCGTCGAGCGCCTCCGAGGAGAGGGCCTTCGGCTCGGTGCCGGACTGGTTGGCCATCCCCTGCAGGAACCACTCGACCAGCAGCAGCAGGTCGTCCCGCCGCTCCCGGAGGGGCGGCAGGTCCAGCGCGATGACGTTGAGCCGGTAGAAGAGGTCGGACCGGAACGTGCCTCGACGGATTTCCTCCTCGAGCTCCCGGTTGGTGGCGGCGATGATCCGGACGTCCACCGGGATGGCCTCGGTGGAGCCGACCGGGATGACTTCCCGCTCCTGGAGGACGCGGAGCAGCTTGATCTGCAGCGAGGGGGGCATCTCCCCCACCTCGTCGAGGAAGAAGGTCCCGCCCCGCGCCGCCGCGAAGAGCCCCTGCTTGTCCCGCACCGCGCCGGTGAACGAACCCTTCACGTGGCCGAAGAGCTCGCTCTCGAGGAGGTTTTCCGGCAGGGCGCCGCAGTTGATGCTGAAGAACGGCCCCTCCGCCCGGTCCGACAGGTAATGGATGTGCCGGGCCACCACCTCCTTGCCGGTGCCGCTCTCGCCGCCGATGAGCACGGTGGACTCAGTGGGCGCCACCTGCTCGGCGAGTTTCAGCACGTCCAGGAACCGCTTCGACTTGCCGATGGGGCGCGTGGACCCGCCCCGGTCCCGCCGCTTGATCTCCTGCTTGAGCTGCTTGTTCTCCACCCGGACCGAGCGGAACTCGGCGGCGCGGCGGAGGATGGCGAGCAGTTCGTCGTTGGCGAAGGGCTTCTGGATGTAGTAGAAGGCCCCGGCGTTGACCGCCCCGATGGCGGTCTGCAGGGAGGCCTGCGCCGTCATGAGGATGACCGGGGTCATCGGGTCCTGGTCGCGGGCGGCCTGCAGGATGTCGATGCCCGTCACCTGCGGCATCCGGACGTCGCTCAGCACGATGTCGAACTGGCCGGTGCGGATCGCCTCGAGGCCGGCCTTGCCGCCCTGCGCGGTGGTGACCTCGAACCCCTCCTTCTTCAGGAGGATGCGCAGCGTGTCGAGGATGCCCGACTCGTCGTCAACGATCAGCAGTGTGGGCTGATTGCTCATTCGTCTTCCTCGGCCGACCAGTTGGTGGGCAGGAAAATGGTGAAGGTGGTTCCCTCGCCGACCGCCGAGGTGACTGTAATCAAACCCCGGTGCGCCTCGACGGCTCGCTGGACGATGGCGAGTCCGAGCCCGCTGCCGCCGGGCCGGCCGCTGACAAAGGGCTGGAAGAGCCGGTCGGCGATGTCCTCCGGGATGCCGGGTCCGTCGTCCTTCACGTCCAGCCGGATCGGCGACTCGATGCCGCTGCCCCGCGGGACGTCACTTTGCATGGCCGGCCCGATGCTCACCACGACGTTGACCGGCCCGCCGGCGGCCTGGACGGCGTTCAGCACCAGGTTGGCGATCACGCGGTGCAGGAGGTCCTCGTCGGCGTCGATGATCGTGGCGGGACCGGTGACCTTGATCACCGAATCGGCGTGGCAGTCGGGGTGCGCCTCCACCAGGTGGACCGCGGCGATGGCCACCTCGCGCAGGTCCACCGGCTCGCGCCGCGCCGCGCGCACCCGCGAGAAGTCGAGGAACTCGCTCAGGAGCCGGCTGAGCCGATCCGCTTCCCGCACGATGAGCCCCGCCAGCACCCGCTCGTCGTCGCCGGCGCCGGCCCGCGCGGCGAGCTGCTCGACCGAGCTCCGGATCGAGGCCAGCGGGTTCCGGATCTCGTGGGCCAGCGAGGCACTGAGCGACGCGACGGCCTCGAGCCGCTCCGCGCGCAGGTGCAGCTCCTGCAGATGCTTGCTCTCCGAGATGTCGTTGAAGAGCGCCGTGACCGAGGGGTGCTGCGAGGTGTCGCGGGCGAAGGTCGTGGTCATCAGGCCGATCGGGAACGACGTGCCGTCGCCCCGGAACACGATTCCTTCCGCGCGGTTCACCTTCCGCCCGCTCCGGATGCCCGCCACCAGGCAGGCCCAAAGCTCGGAACTCTTCGACTTGAGGTGATCGAGGACGGGCAGGCCGACCTGGGTCCGCCCGTCGATGCCGAGGAGCCGCTCGGCCGTCGGGTTGATGAACGCCAACCGCCCGAACCCGTCCACGGTGAGGACGCCGGAGCGGATGTTGAGCAGGATGTCGTCCGCCTCGAGGCGCACCCGGCGCAGCTCCATTTCCAGCGTGTCCTGCTCGGCGCCCGCCTGGCGGAGCCGCGCGCCCAGCGCGGCCACGATGCCGAAGACGGTGTTGAAGATGACCACCTGCCCCCAGAACGGGAGGCCGAGGGCGCCGCCCCCGAGCGACCCCGCGGCGAAATACATGGCGCTCGCCAGGAGGGACACCAGGATTCCGGCCCAGAGCGGCAGCAGCACCGCGTACGCCGCGAGCACCACCACGTAGAGCGCCGACAGCGGGCTGTCCGCGCCGCCCGTGAAGTGGACGAGGGTCGTGACGAGCCCGAGGTCCACGACGGCCTGGACGGCGAGGAAGACCGGGCCCGGCTCACGGTTCTTGATCCAGACCGCCCACCATCCGTACGCGGTGACGGTGAAGGCCAGCAGGACAGAAATGGTGACGATGAAGGAGACGTCCGGCGACCGGGTCCACGCCAGCGACGCGCCGAGCAGGATCGCGACGGCCAGGACCATGCGGGCCGCGAAGAGCCAGGCGATGAGCCGGCGCGCCGAGGGAAGCACCCACCCGAGCCCACGCCTCCGCGGGGGCGTCGCCACGGGCGCGGCATCGGCGGCGGGCGGCGTGGGAACCATGTGACCTCGGCGGGGGGGAACTTTGGAAGTGATCGCCTGCGACGGTCGACCCGTGGCATAATTGTAGGACGCCCTGCATCCCGGGGGCAAGCGATCCGGCAGAGGAGGTTTCCCGTGACACCGTTCAGTCCCGACGCCCTCGCCTTCCTCCGCGCCCTCGCGCGGCACAACGACCGGGCCTGGTTCACCGCCAACCGGACGCGTTATGAGCTGAGCCTGCGCGGGCCGATGACCGTGCTGATCGAGGAGATGGACGTCCGCCTGGCGACGATCGCGCCGGAAATCGTGGGCGTCCCCCGCCGGTCGCTCTTCCGGATCCACCGTGACGTGCGGTTCTCGGCGGACAAGTCGCCCTACAAGACCAACGCGGGATGCTGGTTCTACCATCAGGACGCCGGGCGGGGCGTCGGGCAGGACGGCGAGGGCGGCGCCGGCTACTACTTCCACCTCGAGCCGGCCGGCTGCTTCGTCGCGGCGGGCATCTGGATGCCGGGCGCGGCGGCGCTCGCCAAGCTCCGCGGCGCCATCGCCGACGACCCGGCGGGCTTCGCGCGGATCGTGCGCGCCCCCGCGTTCCGCCGGCGGTTCGGCCGGCTGAGCGAGGAAGCGATGCTCACGCGGCTTCCGCGGGGGTACGCGCCCGGGCACCCGGCGGAGGAGTGGCTCCGGTACAAGTCGTTCACAGTGTCGCGGCCGCTCACCCCGGCCGCCGTGATGAGCTCGCGGCTCCCGTCCATCCTTGCCACCGACTTCCGGGCGCTTCGGCCCTTCGTCCGCTGGCTCAACGCCGCGCTGGGCCTCCCGGCGCGGGGCCGTCGCCTCTGACCGCTACTCGATCCGCTTGCTGAACCGGCGGACGCTCAGCACCAGGAAGAGCGTGGCGAGCAGGACGAGCACGAGGGTCGGGTTCCACAGCTCGACGATGCCGACAT
>CAYUOK010000018.1:9118-15858 GCA_964446395.1 uncultured Gemmatimonadaceae bacterium
GCGAAGGTGAGCAGGTAGAGCAGCGGCAGGCTGCCGCGGACCGGGACGTCGAAGAGGAACCGGCCCAGCAGCAGGACGACCGTCATCTGCACGTACCCCACCAGCACGAACGGCACGATCTTCCCCAGCATCAGGCTCGTCTTGTCGATCGGCGTCACGATCAGCTGCTCGAGCGTGCCTCGCTCGCGCTCGCGCACGATGGACATGGAGGTAATCAGGATCATCGTGACCGAGAGCAGGACGCCGATGATGCCGGGGACGATGTACACCGCGCTCCGCAGCCCCGGGTTGTACCAGGGCCGCACGCGGATGTCGAGCGGAGGGCCGCGCCCCGTGGTGCGCGCCAGGAGCACCAGCGAGCGGGCGGCACCGGCCTGCGCAGCGCCGGACATCGCCGCGCTCGAGGCCAGCGGATCGGCCGCGTCGACGACGACCTGGGCCTCGGCGGTCCGCCCCCGGCGGAGGTCGGAGAGAAAGGTGGGCGGGACGACCACGCCGGCCATCGCCCGGCCGGCGCGGATCTCGCGGTCCAGCGCCTTCCGGTCGGCCACGTACCCCACGATGTCGAAGTTGCCGGTGTTCCGCAGCTGGTCCACCAGCGCCAGGCTCTCGGTGCTGCGCGACTCGTCGAGCACCACGGTAGGGAGGTGACGCACCTCGGTCTGGATGGCGTAGCCGAACATCGCCAGCTGGATGGCCGGGATGCCGAGCATCATCCCGAGCGTCAGCCGGTCGCGGCGCATCTGGATGAACTCCTTCCAGAGCATCGGCCAGACGGTGGAGGCGGCGACCCGCTGGCGAAGGCTCATACGGACACCCCCTCGTCGCGGCGCTGCAGCTCGATGAACACGTCCTCGATGGTGGGCTGCCCGAACTGCGCCCGCACCTCGTCCGCCGTCCCGACCGCGATCAGGTGCCCGCGGGAAAGGAAGGCCAGCCGCCGGCACCGCTCCGCCTCGTCCATGTAGTGCGTGGTGACGAGGATCGTGATGCCCTGCGCGGCGAACTCGTAGATCAGGTCCCAGAACTGGCGACGCGCCGCGGGATCGACCCCCGCCGTGGGCTCGTCGAGGAAGAGCACGCGGGGGCGGTGCGCCGTGGCGCACGCGAGCGCCAGGCGCTGCTTCCACCCGCCGCTCAGCGTCCCCGCCATCTGGTGGAGCCGCTGCGCGAAGCCGAGTTCGCTCACCAGCTCCTCGAGCCGGCGGGCGCGGGCCTCGCCGCGGAGGCCGTACACCGACGCGTAGAACCGCATGTTCTCTTCGACGGTCAGGTCGTCGTACAGCCCGAACCGCTGCGACATGTAGCCGATGCGGCGCCGCACCTGCTCCGGCGCCACCGTGACGTCCACTCCGTCGATGGTGGCGCGCCCGCTGGTGGGCGCCATGAGGCCGGTGAGCATGCGGATGGTGGTGGTCTTGCCGCTGCCGTTCGGGCCGAGGAGCCCGAAGACCTCCCCGCGGTGCACGGTGAGATCGAGCCCCTCCACGGCGGCCAGCTCCCCGAAGACCTTCCGGAGCCCCTCGCTGTGAATGGCCTCGGTCTCGGTCATGGGGCGCCGGCGCGGAGGACGGGGATCGTGACGGTGATCGGCAGCCCCGCCTTGAGGAGCCCGGTGGAGTCCGCCGCGAAGTAGATCTTGACGCCGAAGACGAGGTCTGCGCGCTCCCGCTCCGTCAGCGCCACGCGCGGCGTGAACTCGGCACTCGTGCTGATGTGGTCCACGGTGCCGGTGAACCTCACGCCGCGGACGCCGTCCAGCGTGCCCACCACCTCCTGTCCCGCATGGACGTAGGGGAGCATCCGCTCGCCCACGTAGATCCGGGCCCACGGCCGCTCGGCGCGCGCCACCGTCACCGCCGCCTGGCCGGCGCCGACCACCTCTCCCGGCTGCACGTGCCGCCCGGCGACGACTCCCTCCACCGACGACACCAGCACCAGCTCCTCCACGGTGGCCCGGACCCCGGCCACCGCGCCGCGCGCACTCGCCACCTCGGCGCGCGCCGCCTGGATCTGTTCGGCCCGTGCGCCCTCCCGGAGCAGCCGCAGCGTGGCGGCCGCGGCCTCGCGATTGGCAGCCGCTGCGGCGGCGGCCGACCTGGCGTTGTCGAGTTGCTGCCGGCTGATGGTCCCGTCCGGGGCGAGCTGCTCGGCCCGCACCAGGTCTCCGGCCGTCCGGTCCGCCTCGGCGGACGCCGCCTGCAGCTGCGCCTCGGCCCGCCGCAACTCCGCCGGGCGGGCCCCCCGCTCCAGCTCCATCAGTTGCGCCTGCGCCGCCTGGAGGCGCGCCTCGCGGATGGCGAGGTCGGGTGCCAGGGTGGCCTGGGTGAGCGTCGCGAGGGTGTCCCCCGGAGAGACGGAGTCCCCCTCCTCCACGAAGACACGGACCACGCGGGAGGGGACAATCGGACCGATGTCCACCTCGTCCACTTGCAGGGTGCCGCTCGCGACGATGTCGTCCGGCGCGCCGCCGCGGCAGGCGGTCAGCAGCGCGAGCGCGAGCAAGGAGATGTATCTCATCGGGAAGCCCTCGCAGGACGTCGGGGCGGCGACGCCGCCGCTGTGGCGCGGAGCGCGGAGAGCGCGAATGCCGCGGCGTGATCCGCGAACTCGTCGGTCCACCGGGCCGAGGGGCCGCCTGGCCCGGCGCCGAGGAAGATCCCGATGGCGGGCCGGGCCACCTGCATCCAGGCGACCTGGCTCACCACCGAAATGGCGGCACGGCGCGCGTCGAGGTCGGCGCGGAACTGGCCGGCGGCCTGCCCCCGCTCGATCACGTCGCAGAGCCGCCGAAAGAGCGTGGCGGCAAGCCGGGTCAACTGCCCGGCGGCGTACTCCGCCCCGTGGTCGATCAACTCCCGGACGAAGAGATGGGGGCGATGCGGGTGCCGGCCGAAGTAGGCCGCCTGAAGCGCGATGAAGGCGCGGACCGCTTCCTCCGGGTCGCTCGCGCCCGCGAGGCGCCCCTCACCCTCCGCGATGAGCCCCCCGAACGCCCGCTCCAGCACGGCGCGGTAGAGCCCCTGCTTGTCGGGGAAGTAGTAGTAGAGGAGGGCGGTGTTGACGCCCGCGGCGGCGGCGATGGCCTTGATGGTGGTGGACCGGAACCCGCGCCCGGCAAAGAGCAGTTCCGCGGCGTCGAGGATGCCAGTGCGCGAATCGGGGGCGGTGTCCATGCCGTCCTAATTAATCGTTCAGTTAATTGGAGTCAAGGGTTGGGCCTGGAAGCGACCGGCTAGGCCAGCCGCGCCACCTCGCCGGCCCGGATCTCGTGGCCGCCGTCAAAGCGGCGCACCTCCACCGCCACTCCCCCCTGACGAAGCACGGCTGCCTGGGCTTCGACCGCCGCCGGCGGCGCCCACTCCTCCTGCTCGCCCACGACATAGGTGAGCCGGATCGGCGCGAGCCGCGCCGCGGGAATCTCCTCCGGCACCAGGCCACCCCAGCAAATCAGCCGGACCGGTGCGGGTGTGGTGGCCATCGCCCAGCGTGCCGCCGTCGCCACCCCCTGCGAGAAGCCGAGGATGGTGAGCGGCACAGGCGGGATGACGGCAGCGCGCACCTGCTCCAGATAGGCGAGGTAGTCCTCGATTTCGTGGACGCGGTCTTCGCGGGTCATCCACGAGGCGCCGACCTTGCCCGCGCCGGCGTCGAGATAGAAGCGCGATAACCCCTCCGGCGCCACAACCAGCCGCGTCGGCGTGGCGACCGTTTCGAAGCCCCGCAGGAAGCGGGACGCGAGCTGACCGTAGCCATGCAGGACCACCCAGGCCTCGGCGGCCGCTTCGCCGCCCCTGCTGAAGCAGCGGGCCGAGCGGGGCACGGACAGGCGATGCTCGCGCGGATTGGAGTCGGTCATTGCGTGCCGATGTCCCGGACCCGGCGCTCGAGCGCCAGCCGTTCGAGCTTTTCCACCGGGAGCGCCAGGAGCAGGTCGATGCGACGGCCCAGCGTGATCAGGGTGTCACGGAAGGCGGCGAGCTTCACCTCGTCGCTCCCCTCCACCTCGGCGGGGTCGGGCATACCCCAGTGCGCCAGCACGGGCTGGCCGGGAAAGTAGGGGCAGCTCTCCTTGGCGCGGTCACAGACGGTGATGACGAAGTCCCAGGACTCGGTCTCGAGGCCGTCCATCCCGCGCGGCGTCTTCCCCCGCCAGTCGATGCCCGCCTCGGCGAGCACCCGCACGGCGAAGGGATTGACCCGCTCCGCCGGACGCGACCCGGCGCTCGCCGCGGCGAACCGGCCGACTCCCTTGGTGGCGAGGAGCGCCTCGGCGATCTGGCTCCGGGCGGAGTTCCCGGTGCAGAGGATCAGGACGCGGAGTGGCGTGTTCGGTGCGGGCATGCGAACTCAGCCTGAAGCGTGGGAATGGAGGGCGGGCGGGAAGAACCGGCGGGCCCAGAGCGCCACGTAGACGAGCCCGATGAGCGCGGGCACCTCGATCAGGGGGCCGACGACGGCGGCGAGCGCCTCGCCCGAGGCGATGCCGAACGTGCCGACCGCGACGGCGATGGCAAGCTCGAAGTTGTTGCCGGCGGCGGTGAAGGAGACGGCCGCGGCGTCCTCGTACCTGAACTTCAGTCGCCAGGTCAGGACCAGCGACAGCCCGAACATCACGAGAAAGTACAGCAGCAGCGGTAGGGCGATGCGCACGACGTCTCCCGGCCGGTCGAGGATGCGGTCGCCCTGCATGGCGAACATCAGGACGATCGTGTAGAGGAGGCCGACCAGGGCCGTGGGACCGATCCGGGGAAGAAACGAGCCCTCGTACCACGCGACCCCGCGCCGGCGGACCAGCGTGCGGCGCGTCCAGTACCCGGCCAGCAGCGGCACGCCGAGGAAGATCAGCACCGAGCGGGCGATGTCCATCATGGACACGTCGAGAGAGGCCGTGGCTCCGCCGAGCCAGCCGGGCACGACGTTCAGGAAAAGGTACCCGAGGAGGGAGTAGGTCAGCACCTGGAAGATCGAGTTCAGCGCCACGAGCACCGCGGCGAGCTCGTTGGAGCCGTCGGCAAGCGTGTTCCAGATGAGCACCATCGCGATGCAGCGCGCCAGCCCGACGATCACCAGCCCGTTGCGATAGGCAGGGAGGTCGGGGAGCAGCCACCAGGCCAGCGCGAACATCACGACAGGCCCGATCACCCAGTTCAGCAGCAGCGAGGTGCCGATCAACCGGCGATCAGCCACACGGGAGCCGATGCTCTCATAGCGCACCTTGGCGAGCACGGGATACATCATCCAGAGCAGGCCGAGGCCGATGGGCACGGACACCCCCGCCACCTGCACCCGATCCAGCACCGCGCCCAGGGCGGGAAAGAGCCTCCCCAGGAGGAGGCCCAATCCCATCGCGCCGAAGATCCAGAGCGGCAGGTAACGGTCGAGGGTGGTGAGCCGCTTCAGGACGGGCGCATCGGTCACGCGCAGCAGCCCGGGGCGCAGCACGCACCTGCGGCGGCCGTGGCGGCCGGAATCGCGGCCGGCTTGGTGGCCCGCACGAACGCCGCCATGAACTTCCCGTCGATCTCCTCGGCGATCGCGTCGGGATCGAGCCCCGCCTCGGACAGGAACTGCCTCGCGTCCTCCACGCGATACACGCGGGTCGGCTCGAGCGTCGGGTTCTCGAACCCGGCCTCGCGCAGCCAGGCGTCGAATTGCTGTTCCTCAAGCGCGCCCGCCACGCACCCGACCCAGAGCTCCATGCTCCGGCGGATGGCCATGGGCACCTCGCCGCGGACCACGACATCCGACACCGCGAACCGCCCCCCCGGCTTGAGCACCCGGAACGCCTCGGCGAAGACCTTCCGCTTGTCGGCGGCCAGGTTGATGACGCAGTTCGAGATGATGACGTCCACGGACGCATCCGGCAGCGGGATGTGCTCGATGTCGCCCTTCAGGAACTCGACGTTCGTCACGCCGGCGGCCGCCTGGTTGCGGCGGGCCAGGGCAAGCATCTCGTCGGTCATGTCGAGGCCGTACGCCTTGCCGGTGGGCCCCACCCGCCGGGCCGAGAGCAGGACGTCGATCCCGCCGCCCGAGCCGAGGTCGAGCACCACCTGGCCGGGCTCCAGCGCCGCGAGGGCGGTCGGGTTGCCACAGCCCAGGGAGGCCAGCACCGCCTCCGCCGGGAGGCCGCTCACTTGCGCCGCCTCGTAGAGGTCGCTGGTGATCGGGTCGGCGGTGCCCGAACAGTCGCCGCCGCCGCAGCAGGAGCTTCCCCTCCCCGCCTCTGCCCGCAGGGCGGCCTGGCCGTACTTCTCCCGCACGATCTGCTTGATGCTGTCCGACATGTCTGGTTCCCCTTCGATTGAGTGCCTGCCTGCCCCGCTGCGCCGCTGCCCTGCTGCCCCGCCTCTAACAGCAGGTGATGGACCGCCAGGCGCCGGGGCGGGCCTCGCGGACGAGATGCAGGGCGTCGGCCATTTCCTCGAGCGCCTCGGGCCGGAGCCGGTAGTGGACCCAGCGTCCCTCCTTCCGGTCGGCCACGATCCCCGCATCCTTCAGCGTCTTGAGATGGAACGAGAGCCGGGACTGCGCCGCGTCCACCGCCGCCATCAAGTCGCACACGCAGTGCTCCCCGTCGGCCAGGAGCTCCACGAGGTGCAACCGGGTGGGATCGGAGAGGGCGTGGAAGAGCTTGGCCACCCGGGCGCGGGTGGCCGCAGCGGAGGCGGACTGGATCCTGGTGAGCGTCGGCATGGGACTATCATATCAAGAATTCTTGATATGTCAAGTCCACG
>CAYUOK010000019.1:0-11029 GCA_964446395.1 uncultured Gemmatimonadaceae bacterium
CCTTAATGGTGATTCCATCGCTCATCGAATGCAAGCGAGACGGGGGGGAGCTCCCCGCCGGCACCTGGGCCGCCATCGTGCGCGCCTACGCCGCGGACGAGGTCCCCGACTACCAGATGTCGGCGCTGCTGATGGCGGTGGTCTGGCGCGGGCTCTCCAACGCCGAGCTCACCGAGCTGACCGCGGCGATGCTGGCCTCCGGCGACCGGCTCCGCTTCCACGACTGGGCCGTGCCGCGGGTGGACAAGCACTCGACCGGCGGCGTCGGGGACAAGACCTCGCTCCTGCTCGCCCCGATGCTCGCCTGCTGCGGGGCCGCCGTGCCGATGATGTCGGGCCGGGGCCTGGGCCACACCGGGGGCACCCTCGACAAGCTCGAGTCGATCCCCGGGTTCTCCACGCAGCTCTCGCTGCCCGCCGCGACCGCCCAGGTGCGGACCCTCGGGTGCGCGCTCTTCGGCCAGACGCCGGAAATCGCACCGGTGGACCGGCGGCTCTACGCGCTCCGGGACGTCACGGGCACCGTCCCCTCGGTGCCGCTGATCGCGGCCAGCATCATGTCGAAGAAGCTGGCCGAGGGCTTGAACGCGCTGGTGCTCGACGTGAAGGTGGGGAGCGGGGCCTTCCTGCCCGAAGAGGCGCATGCGCTTGAACTGGCCAGGACCATGATCGACCTCGGCGAGGCGAGCGGCGTGCGGAGCGTGGCGCTGGTGACCGCCATGGACCGGCCGCTCGGCCACGCCTGCGGCAACGCGCTGGAGGTCGAGGAGTCCATCCTGGCGCTTCGGGGGGAGGGGCCGGCCGACCTGGTGGAGGTCACCCTGGCATTGGGGGCGGAGGCGCTGGTGGCGGCCGGCCTGGAACGCGACCGCGCGGCGGCGCGAGCGCGGCTGCAGGGCACGATCACCTCCGGTGCCGCCCTCCGGAAGCTGGCCGAGATCATCGGGGCGCAGGGAGGCAATCCCGCCCTGACGGATGATCCTGCACTCCTGCCGCAGGCGCCGCATTCGGCCGTCTACACGGCCCGCGCCGCCGGGCGGGTCGTGGCGGTGCACCCGAGGCCGGTGGGGCACGGCATCATCGCCATGGGCGGCGGCCGGGTCCGGGTCGAGGATCAGGTGGATCCCTCGGTCGGGTTCGTCATCACGGCCCGGCCTGGGGACGAGGTGGCGGCAGGCCAGCCGCTGGCCACCATCTATGCGCGCGACACCGCCGGGCTGGATGCCGGCGCCGAGGCGCTCGACCGGGCCATCGCCATCGGGGCGGACGCGCCCGCGCCGCGTCCGCTCGTTTCCCACCGCGTCACCGTCCACGGGGTCGAATCGCTCGCTGGCTGATCAACTTTCCGTTCACAACAATCTTGAGGGTTCCATGGCCGCTGAATCACAAGGTCCCGCCAACCATGCGCGTTACGTGCCCGGATACCACTTCGTGCTCTCGACGATCCTCCTCGTGGTCCTCGGCTGGCAGGTCGTGATGCTCGCGAAACGCCCGGGCGTTCCGACGCTGATCGGCCTTGCGCTGGCCGTCGGCCTCATCCTGATGTACTGGTACATGCGGGTCTTCGCGGTCACGGTGCAGGACCGGGTCATCCGGCTGGAGGAGCGGCTCAGGATGGACGCGCTCTTCCCGGCCGACCTGAAGCCCAGGATCGCGGAGTTCTCGCCGCAGCAGCTGGTGGCGCTGCGCTTCGCCTCCGACGGCGAACTGCCGGCGCTGGCCAGGCGGGTGCTGACGGAGGGGGTCGCCGACCCGAAGGCGATCAAGGCGATGATCAAGGAGTGGCGCCCGGATCACCTGCGCGCCTGAAGGCATGTCCCGGTCGCCGCAAGGACGACGAAGCCCCCCGGAAGCTTTCCGGGGGGCTTCGTCCGTCCGGCACCCGTGAACGGGTCAGACGTCCAGGTTGGTCACGTAGTGGGCGTTCTGCTCGATGAACAGGCGGCGCGGCTCGACCTCGTCGCCCATCAGCTGTTCGAAGAGGTTGGAGGCCTCGACGGCGTCGTCGAGCGTCACCCGCAGGACGGTCCGCTTTTCGGGGTCCATCGTGGTGTTCCAGAGCTGCTCGGGGTTCATCTCGCCGAGGCCCTTGTAACGCTGGATCATGATGCCGGCCTTGCCGTCACCCCCGCCGAGCCGCTTGGTGTACTCGTCCCGCTCGGTCTCGCTGTACGCGTAATACTCTTCCTTCCCCTTGGCCACGCGGTAGAGCGGCGGCTGGGCAATGAAGACGTACCCCGCGTCGATCAGCTCCGGCATCTGCCGGAAGAAGAAGGTCAGCAGCAGCGTCCGGATGTGCGCGCCGTCCACGTCGGCGTCGGTCATCAGGATGATCTTGTGGTACCGCACGTCCTCGAGCTTGAACTCCTCGCGGACGCCGGCGCCGATGGCGGTGATCATCGACCGGATTTCCTCGTTGCTGAGGATCTTGTCGATGCGGGCCCGCTCCACGTTCAGGATCTTGCCGCGGAGGGGCAGGATGGCCTGGAACGCCCGGTTGCGGCCCTGCTTCGCGCTGCCGCCGGCCGAGTCGCCCTCGACGAGGTAGATCTCGCAGAGCGCCGGGTCGTCGAGGGAACAGTCGGCCAGCTTGCCGGGCAGGACGGCGTTCTCGAGGCCCGACTTCTTGCGGACGAGGTCCCGCGCCTTGCGGGCCGCCTCGCGCGCGAGCGCGGCGCTGACGGCCTTGTCGAGGATGGCCCGGACGACGGGGGGATGCTCCTCGAGGAAGCTGCCGAGGTGCTCGTTGACCACCTGGCGGACGATGCCCTCGACCTCCGAGTTGCCGAGCTTGGTCTTGGTCTGCCCCTCGAACTGCGGCTCCTTGACCTTCACGTGGAGGACGCAGGTGAGTCCCTCGCGCACGTCGTCGCCGGAGAGGGTGAAGTCGGCCTTCTTGAGCGCGCCCGAGCGCTTGGCCGCCTCGTTGACCGTGCGGGTGAGCGCCGACTTGAAGCCGGTGAGGTGGGTTCCGCCCTCGTGGGTGTTGATGTTGTTCACGAAGGTGAAGGTGTTCTCGTTGTACCCGTCCTCGTACTGCAGGGCGACGTCCACCTCGATGTCGTCCTTGACGGCGGAGAACGCGATCGGCTTGGGATGGAGCGGCTTCTTGTTCCGGTTGAGCCACTCGACGAACTGGACCAGGCCGCCCTTCGCGAAGAAGGTGTCTTCCTTCGGCTCGTCCTTCCGCTCGTCGCGGAGCTTGATGGTGATCCCCTTGTTCAGGAACGAGAGCTGCCGGAGACGGTCGGCCAGCGTCGAGTAGCTGAACTCGAGGACCGAGAACATCTCGGGGTCCGGCTTGAAGGTGACGGTGGTGCCGGTGCCCTTGGCCTTGCCGAGCACGTTGAGCGGCTTGGTGGTCTTGCCGCGCGCAAATGCCATGTGGTGGCGGCTGCCGTCGCGGTCCACGATCACTTCGAGACGCTCCGAGAGCGCGTTCACGACGGAGACGCCCACGCCGTGGAGGCCGCCCGAGACCTTGTAGGTGGACTTGTCGAACTTGCCGCCGGCGTGCAGCACGGTGAGCGCGAGCTCGACGCCGGGGATCTTCTCGATGGGGTGGATGTCCACCGGGATGCCGCGGCCGTTGTCGGCCACGGAAATGACGTTGTCCTTCTTGATCGTGACCGACACCTGGTCGCAGTAGCCGGCCAGCGCCTCGTCGATCGAGTTGTCCACGACCTCGTACACCAAGTGGTGCAGGCCGTTCTCGCCGGTAGAGCCGATGTACATCGCGGGCCGCTTCCGGACCGCCTCCAGCCCCTTCAGTACCTGGATGGAACCTGCGCCGTAGTCCTGTCCCTTCGGGCCTGCCGGACGATCATCTGCCATGTGTGTGAAGCCTGGTTCAGGGTGGGCCGCAACGGGGGCCTACAACGCCCTGAATGATAGGTGGTAAACCTTTGCTGGTCAAGCCATTAGGGCCATTTTCCGGAGGCCTTCGCAACCCCATCGATCCGGCTCGTCCGGGCGGCCGGTGACCGCCCCTGTTGCCTGTGCGCGCGGTCGTTCCCAGATTGGTTGCTGGCGCTCAACGCCACCACCTTTCGCTACCGCATCGCCGCACCATCCGGGAAGCTCATGGGGACTGTCTTCGCTGAATTCCTCGCCGTCCGGGCTCGGCCCTCCTATTTCCGAATAATCCTGTTCCTCATCGCAGGGCACTTTGCCGTCGCGACGACGGCTGTCGAAGCGCAACGGCCGATCGTCATCGAGATCGACAACGATGCCCTCAACGTCGGCGTGCTGGGCTCGCCGAGCGACGGCGAATACTCCCACGGCATGCGTCTCTTCCTTCCCGTCGGGGGCCGGTCGCCGATGGGGCGGTGGCTGTTTCCCGATCTCGCCGTCTGCCGAGGCGGGGAGAGGCTCGATGCCTGCCAGGACTGGACGCTCGTCCTCGGGCACCAGATCTACACTCCAGGCACCAACTACAAGCGATTCTGGCCGGAGCGCCGGCCGTTCGCGGGCTGGCTGGGCGCCTCCATGCACACGGGGGTGCACACGGAGCGGCTCGACCACCAGCTGACGCTGGCGCTTGGCGTGACCGGGACGCCGTCGCTGGCGGAACCGGTCCAGCGCTGGTTCCACGACATGCTGGGAGAGGGGACGTCGAGAGGTTGGAAGGGGCAGCTCGCCAGCGAACCCACCATCGGCATCGCGTATCGCGGGGCGCTGCGGCCGGCGGAGTACCGGCTCGGGCAGTCGTCGACCCTCCGGGTTCGCCCGACCTGGTGCGCGGGAGTGGGCACGGTGCGAACGGAGGTGGGGGCGGGGCTCGAGGGGGCGATCGAGTTCGGTGCGGGTGGGGCGGCGGAGTGGCCTGGCATCGAGGCCACCCGGCCGACCGCCCCTGTCTACCTCCTGGGAGGCATTTCCGGGCGGATGGTCGCCGGGGACCTCTTCCTCGACGGCGGGTTCTTCCACCAGGGCCCGAGCGTCGGGCACGAGCCGTTCGTGTACGTGGCGGAGGTCGGCGCGGGCATTCACCTGCAGGGCCGCAGGATCGAATGGCGCGTGATCAACACCTCGCGGCTGTATCCCACCCAGCCGGGCCCCCACACCTACACCACCATCGCAATCGTCCAATAGCCGATCTGCAGTTCTCAGTCCCCAGTCCTCAGTCCTCAGTCCCGGGTCGCCTTGCCCGATCGAGCGGCCCGGCAATCCACCGGATCGAGTTGATCCTTCCCTGCCGGCCGGCGTTGACGCGGGCCAGGATCCGCGGCGTCATCAGGCTCAGCTCGGTGGCCCACGGCGCCGTGGCCACGCGCACCCGCAACACCCCGTCCGCCGAGACCGATTCCGCCTGCGTGACGGCGGCGATTTGCGGCCCGACCAGCTCGGGCCAGCGCTGCACCACCTCCGCGCGCTCGACTCCCTTCCCGAGTCCTGATGAGGCGAGGTACTCCTCGAGCACCTGGGAAAGGGGGGTCAGCGGGCGCTTCTTGTCCACGGATCGTGCTCCTCGGCTCATGCGGCTTCCGTGATGACCCCGTTGAGGACAGACCAGACCGGCAAGCGGAGCCCCGACGGGAGCTCGTCCCTGCGCGGCGCCGTCACGAACACCTGGCCGACTGGCGCGGCAAGCAGTCGGTCCGCCAGGCGGGCCTGTCGATCGGCATCGAGTTCGGCGAAGACGTCGTCGAGGAGCAGGGCAGGGGGAATCCCGCGCGCCTCCTCGATGGTCGTCAATTCCAGCAGCCTGAGCGCCACGGCGGCGCTCCGGAGCTGGCCGGTGGATCCGTACTCCCTGAGTGACCGGCCGTCCACCGTGAGGACCAGGTCGTCTCGGTGCGGGCCGATCGTCGTCATTCCTCGGCCCAGGTCCCGGCCCCGGACCCGCTGGAGCGCGTCGGCCCACCCGGCTGGGTCCGAGAGCGCCGCGTCGGTACGGTAGGACAGCCCGACCGGCCCGCGCTCGCCGAGGGCGGCAAACCCCTCCGCGAACCGGACGGCGGCGTTCGCCGCCCATCGCAGGCGCAGGGCGGTCACCTCGCTGCCGGCGGCCGCGAGCGGGGCGTCGAAGGCGCGCGCGAGCGGCTCCTGGCCCTGGCGAAGCGCGGCATTGCGCTGGGCCAGCGCGGCCCGGTAGCGCGCCAGGGCGCGCAAGTAATCCGTCGAGGCGAGCGAGAGCATCCGGTCGAGGTACTGCCGGCGCTCAGTGGCCGGGCCGCCCGCCAGGGCGACGTCCCGCGGCAGGAACGCCACGGCGATCCACGCGCCGACCGCCTCGGAGAGACGCGCCACCGGCGCGCCGTCCAGCAGGATGCGCTTGCGGCGGTTGCCGGCGGTGTAGGTCACCTCGGCGGTCCGGTGCCGCTGCCCGTCGTCGAACGCGGCCTCCACCCGGAAGCCCGGCCCGCCGAACTGCGCCACCTCCGCGTCCGTCGCGCCCCGGAGGGCGCGGAAGAGGACCGGGTACCCGAGCGCCTCGAGAAAGTTGGTCTTGCCCTGGGCGTTCGGCCCGAGGAGCACGACTCCTTCGGAGGGGAGGGCAAGCTCGACGTCGCGGAGGTTGCGGAATCCGCGGAGGACGATGCGCTCAAGGTGCACGGCGCGTCAGCTTCCGCGGAACGACGCCGTCCGCTTCTCCAGGAAGGCCCCCATCCCCTCGCGCATGTCGTCGGTGGATGCCAGCAGGCCGAAATGGTTGGCTTCGAGGAGGAGCGCTTCCTCCAGGCTCATTTCGAGTCCGGCGTCCACCGCCTCGATGCAGAGCCGGACCGCGAGCGGCCCGTTCGCCAGGATGGTGCGGAGGAGCTGCTCCGCCTCCGCCATCAGCTTGTCAGCAGGCACCACCCGGTTGACGAGCCCCATCTGCAGCGCCTCGTCGGCGCCCACCATCCGGGCGGTGAGCAGCAGGTCGAGCGCACGTCCCTTGCCGACCAGCCGCGGGAGGCGGACGGTGCCGCCGTACCCGGGGCCGATGCCGAGCTTCACTTCCGGCTGCCCGAACTTGGCGCTCTCGCTCGCCACCCGAAGGTGGCAGGCCATCGCGAGCTCGCAGCCGCCGCCGAGGGCGAAGCCGTTCACCGCGGCCACGACCGGCTTGCCGCACCGCTCGAGGCGGCGGAAGACCGCCTGTCCGCGCATCGCCCGGGCCTTGCCCAGGAACTGGGTCTGCTTGGACAGCTCGCCGATGTCGGCGCCGGCCACGAAGGCCTTCGGGCCGGCGCCGGTCAGGATCACCCCTTTGACGGCGTCGTCCGCCTCGATCCGCGCGACCGCGTCGTCCAGGTCCGCGATGACGGCGTCGTTGAGGGCGTTGAGCTTGTCGGGGCGGTTGACGGTGACGACGGCGATGCCGTCGCGCACCTCGTAGAGCAGCGTCTGGAAGGACATGAGTGAGGTCGGGTTGGAGGGCGGTGGCCAACTTTCCGTGACGAGAGCATTTTAATGCCATGACGCGTCGTGTGCCTGTCCAGGAGCAGTCGGGCCACGGCGCCATCCGGACGGGGGTGGAGTGAGCGAGTCGCGGCAGGTGGTCCGGGCCGAAGCGGCCATGCTGGCCGTGGTGCTCATCTGGGGCGCCAACTTCAGCTTCATGAAGATGGCGCTCGGCGAGATGTCGGGCCTCGCCTTCGCGGGACTGCGGTTCACGCTCGCCGCCCTGATCCTCCTCGTGGTGCTCAAGTGGCGCGAGGGCTCGGTCGGCGCGCCGAGGGAAGCGTGGTGGCCGCTCGCCTGGATGGGCGTGCTCTCCAACACGCTGTACCAGGTCTTCTTCATGTACGGGCTCACCCACACCTCGGTGGCCAACGCCTCGCTGATCGTCGCCACCACCCCCCTCATCGTCGCGTTTCTCGGCGCGGCCACCGGCATCGAGGCGTTGCGCCGCCCGGTGGTGACCGGCGGGCTGCTGGGCTTCTCCGGCGTGGCGCTCATCCTGGCCGGGAAGGGGGCGGAACTCGGCGTGGGCCGCCTGGCGGGTGACGCCGCGGTCTTCGGGGCGACCCTCTGCTGGGCCGTCTTCACCCTGGGCGTGCGGGCCCTCCGCGTGCGCATCTCCACCCTGCGGCTCACCACCTGGACCATGGTGACCGGCGCGCCCGGGCTGCTGCTCCTCGGGGCACCGTCACTCTCGGCGCTCGACTGGGGCGGCCTCAGCCCGCGGGCGTGGAGCGGGATCGCCTATTCCACCCTGCTCGCCATCGTGGTCGCCTACATCCTCTGGAACAACGCGGTGCGCGTGGTCGGGAGCGGGCGGACCGCCATCTTCAACTCGATGATCCCGCTGGCCGCGATGCTCGTGGCGTGGCCCCTCCTCGGGGAGCATCCGCGCCCGGTGCAGATCGGGGGCGCCGTGCTCATCGTCGGCGGTGTGCTGCTCTCCCGCCGCCCCGGGCCTGCACCCCGTCCCGCGCCCACTCCTGTTCGCTGACCCGCGTCCCCGCTTCCCCGCTTCCCCGCCTACTGCCATGTCCTCGATTCTCTCCATCGATTCAGGCACTACCGGCACGACGGCCCTCGTGATCCACCAGGACGGCTCCGTCATCGGCCGCGGATACCGGGAGCTTCCGCAGCACTTCCCCCGCCCCGGCTGGGTCGAACACGACCCGATGGACCTCTTCCGCGGCGCCATCGAGGCTGGGCGGGAGGCGATCGCCCAGGCCGGCGAGAAGCCGGTCGGGCTCGGCATCACCAACCAGCGCGAGACGATCCTGCTCTGGGATCGGCAGACCCTCGAGCCGCTGGGGCGGGCCATCGTCTGGCAGGACCGCCGGACCGCCGCGCGCTGCGCCGAGCTCCGCGCGCTGGGCCTCGCCGAGATGCTCCGGGAAAAGACCGGCCTCGTCCCGGATCCCTACTTCTCAGCGACGAAGCTCGAGCTGATGCTGGCCGACAGGGAGGTGCGGCGCCGGGCGGAACGGGGAGAGCTCGCCGCGGGGACGGTGGACAGCTGGCTGGTCGCACGGCTAACGGACGGTGCGGTGCACGCCACCGACCACACCAACGCCTCGCGGACCATGCTCTATGGCCTCGAATCGCGGGCGTGGGACCCGGAACTCCTCGCGCTTTTCTCGATTCCGGCCGCCCTGCTGCCGTCGATCGTGCCATCCGGCGCCGTGAGCGGGGAATGCCGGCCGGGGCATCTCGGCCACGCGATGCCGATCGCCGGAATCGCCGGAGACCAGCAGTCCGCCCTGTTCGGACAGGGGTGCGTCGAGGCGGGGAGCGCGAAGAACACCTACGGCACCGGCACCTTCCTCCTGATGCACACCGGCGATCGCCGGCCGCGCTCGCCCCACGGCCTCCTCGCCACCGCCGCCTGCGGCCCCCGCGGCGAGCCGGCGTACGCGCTCGAAGGCAGCGTGTTCATCGCCGGCGCCGCCGTGCAATGGCTCCGCGACGGCCTGGGCATCGTGGCCCGCGCCGACGAGTCCGAGGCGCTGGCGCGCAGCGTGCCTGACACCGGCGGCGTGCACTTCGTCCCGGCGTTCGTCGGCCTCGGCTCGCCCCACTGGGAGGCGGAGGCCCGCGGCACCGTCACCGGCCTTACCCGCGGGACGACCCGCGCGCACCTCGTGCGCGCCGCGCTGGAGGCGATGGCGTTCAGCAGCGCCGAACTGGTGGCGTTGATGCGGGACGACGCGCACCTCGAGGCGGGGGCGCTCCGCGTGGACGGGGGTGCGAGCGCCAACGACTGGCTGATGCAGTTCCTGGCCGACGCGCTGGGGGCGCCCGTGGAGCGGCCCGACATGTTCGAGACCACCGCGCTCGGCGCGGCCGGGCTCGCCGGGATCACGCTCGGCGTCTGGCGCGACACGGCGCAGTTCCTGGAGGGGCGGCGCTTCGCCCGGTTCGAGCCGGCGTCCACCGACGAGGAACGGAGGCGGGGCAGGGAGGGGTGGGACCGGGCCGTGCACGCGGCCCTCGCCTGGGCCCGGTTCGAGAAACGGGACCACTGACCGCACGACGCGGAACGGCCCCGGGCGGTGTGCCCGGGGCCGTTCATCCTTCGAGGCGCAACGCCCCTTCGCAGATCGCCTTACTTGATGGTGATCTTGCTCCGCACTTCCGGGGCGGCCTTCGGCAGTGTCACGTTGAGCACGCCGTCGGTGTAGTGCGCCTCGATCTTCCCCTCCACCACGGGCGCCGGCAGCCGGATGGTCCGGACGAACTTGCCGGTCTCGCGCTCCCGATACAGGAAGTTCTCGCCGGGAACTTCCTTGGCGGCCTCGCGATGGCCTGTGATGGTCAGCACCTCACCTGTGAGTTTCACGTCCAGGTTCTCCTTGGGCATGCCCGGCACCTCGATCCGGACCATGAACGCCTTGTCATTCTCGGCGAGGTCCAGCGTCGGCAGCCATGTGCCCTCGAATCCCTTGACCGCGAACTCGGGGAAGAGCGGCCCCGTGAGGAAGGGATCGAACAGACGATCGATCTTCTCCACGTTGCCGAGGATCGGGTTCAGCTTGGCGAGTTTCATAACGCCCCCTGGTGAATGGTGCGACTGCAAGCTGTCACCACGGGGGTTAAACGATAATGAACGGGCGGCGAAACTTTCTTCTGCGATCAGCTCAGCCGCCGAGCAGCATCCCGGCGGAGGCGCCGATGGCGTGGAGCAGGAACGCCTGCAGCGCCATCGCCTGGGCCGGCACGAGCCGCGCGGTGTCCTCGGGAGAGGCCAGCACGATGCGCGCCGCGGGCACGAACCGGAACGCCGCCACGCCGCCCAGCCAGACACCGGTAGGAAGCCCCGCGGCAGGGAGCAGCGCCAGGATGACCGCGGCGGCCACGCCGAGCCAGGCGAAACCCTCGGCGGCTCCCGCGCGCCCCAGCCGCACCACGAGCGTGCGCTTCCCGGAGAGGGCGTCGGCGGAATAGTCGGGAAACTCGTTGATCCAAAGGAAGGCGGCGATCAGCACGCCGAGCGGCAGGGAAAGCAGGATGATGCTCGTCGGGATTGTGGCGCGCTGGACGAGGTAGGTGCCGGCGGTGACGATCGGTCCATAGGACACGGCCACCGCCACCTCGCCGAGGCCGCGGTAGCTGAGCCGGAAGGGCGGGGCGTGGTAGAAGA
>CAYUOK010000019.1:11129-14755 GCA_964446395.1 uncultured Gemmatimonadaceae bacterium
GCCACCTCGCCGAGGCCGCGGTAGCTGAGCCGGAAGGGCGGGGCGTGGTAGAAGAAGGCAAACGCCATCCCGGCCAGCCCGAACCAGACCACGGCCGGTTCGCGCCACCCGGCGATGACGAACCCCGCCGCAGTGCCGACCGCGTATCCCCCGATGGCGATTCCCCAGGCCTGCCGCCGGGTGAGCAGTGCGTCCACCAGGACCCGTTTCCCCCCGGAAAACGGGCTTCGGTCCTCGTCCCGGATCCGCAGGTCGGTGCCCGAGTCCCAGTCGAAGACCTCGCCTGACGCGTTCTTCGCCACCTCCACGGCGAAGATGCCGAAGACGGTCAGGAGGAGCCACCCCACGGCGATCGGGCCTGCAGCGGCCGCCGAGGACGCGCCAAGGAGCAATCCCGCGGCGGAGGCAAGCGAGATCTTGGGGTCGGCGAGCCGCCAGAACCCTCGCGCGAACTTCGTGGCCATCGTTTCAACCCCTCTTCACGCCGACTTCAGCGCAGGTGTAGTACCATGGTGGCACGATCTCTTACAGGAGGCCCCAATGAGAATCGTGAAGGCTGCACCGGTCATGGCCAAGGTGCGGGACGACATCGACCAGGTGTTCGATCGGCTGTTCCGGACCACCTTCGCCCCCGAGGCCCTGCTGCGGACGCCGGCACCGGCACCCGAGGCGTGGCTCCCCCCCTTCGACCTGCTCGAGACCGATGCCGAGTACGTCGTCCGGCTCGACGTCCCGGGCGCGCACCGGGAGAATCTCGACATCACCCTCGTCGGGACACTGCTCACCCTGAGCGGCCGCCGCGAGTTCCCCGCCGCCGAGGCGAATGAGCGGTATCTCCACGCGGAGCGGGAGTGGGGCGAGTTCCACCGGATGGTCCGGCTCCCGGCGCCGGTGATGGAGGACAAGATCACCGCCACCTACCAGGAGGGTGTGCTCCTCATCCAGCTGCCGAAGGTTCCGTCGGCGGTCACCAGCAAGATCCTGATCAAGTAGGCCGCTGGAATGTGGACGAACGGCCCCGGGCACGAGCGCCCGGGGCCGTTCTGGCTTCGACTGATCTGCCTTCCTGTCCGCTGCCCCGCCTCCGTCACTTCCCTCCCGGCACCCTGCTCCCGTGGCACACCGTGCACATCTGCGGGTTCTTCTCCCGCAGCTGGTCGGCGTCGAAGCCGGGGCCGTGCGGGTTGAAGCCGCGGCCGTAGAGCGCCGAGTGGCAGTTGAGGCAGTCCTTCTCGACGTGGCACGAGGTGCAGGTCTCGAGGCTCTGGCGGGCCGCTTGGCCGTGGTTGAGCAGGAAGCCCTTGTAGGCGTCGTGGTAGCCGGCCGCGAGCGGTCCCTTCGGGCTCCCGAGCCCGGCCTGGGCATGGCAGTTCTGGCAGAAGGCGCCCGGGTTGTGACAGTCGCTGCAGTTGGTCTCCCGCGAGTAGGCGGCGGCCGGGTGCCGCTCCAGGAAGGTCTGCGGGTGGTACTGCGGCGTGCGCTCCGGCGTGCCGCGATGGCAGTCGAGGCACTGTGGCCGGGCGTGGCACCCCTGGCACGACTGCGGGTTGCTGTTCGCCACCGGGGAGTGGATGGCGCTGAAGTCGGCCATGTGGCTCGCCGGGCGGCTCCGGACGACCACCGCGCCCTCTCCGCGGCCGGGGCCGCTGGCATACAGCGTCGTGACCGGTTTCGGCGGGGTGATATGGCAGGCGACGCAGCTCTCCTGCGTGTGGCAGGTCTGGCAGGCGGCGGTGTTCTTCTGTGCCGGCTTGCCGTGCGTGGTGACGAAGTTCGCCTGCTGGTGGTTTGCGGGTGCGGTCAGCGTCACAGGAATGGCCAGTGACCGGGGGTCCTGGGCCAGCGCCTGGATGGTCGGCGTCTCCGGGGCGTTCACGTGGCAGGTGATGCAGAAGTCCTGCGCGTGGCAGGTGGCGCAGCTCGGGGCCACCTGGTAGGTCGTGGGCCCGGTGCCGAGCTTCGCCTGCGCCCCGTGGCCCCCGGCGCTCATGAAGCCGGGCGCGTCGTGCGAGGGAGGAGCGGGGAACGCCTTCACCTCGGCCGAGGTGAGGGTCGTCGCCTGGGCAAGGGTCAGGTGGCAGGTGGCGCAGGCGGTGTCCGGTGCGGCAAGGTGCGCTGTGCGCACGCCGTGGCAGCTCAGGCACTGCTCGACGACCGCCGGCTGCACGGTCATCCAGGCGCTGCCGGCCGGTGCATGGCACGCCTGACATGCCACGGTGGAGTCGCGCCCCGCCTTCTCGGCCACCTCGAGCCTGTGCTCGGTGTGGGTGAACCGGAGGTTGCTCCCCTCGGGCGCCGGGGCCGTCCAGTTCACCCGCCGCTCGATGGTCCCGTCGTGGCAGGTGACGCAGCCCTTCCCGGTCGGGAGCAGCGCCATGCTGCCGTCCGCGGCGCCTGCGTGGCAGGCGGTGCAGGTCGGGAAGACCTTGGCATGCTGCGGGTGATCGAACCGGTCGGGCTTCTGCGCCGCGAGGGGGGCGGCCGTCAGGGCCAGGGTCAGGGTCAGCGACGAGAGTACGTAACGCATGTCAGTACCCCGCCGGACGGTTGGTGATGGCCTTGGGGAGCGGCATCCTGTCCGCCGAGCTGAAGGTCAGCACGGCCTTCGCGCCGAAGCGGAGCTGGTCCCACTCGAACGACGCGGCGTCGGGGCGCTGCCGGTCCTCGTCGTACCGCGCCAGCGTGAACGCGAACGTCAGGTTGTCGCGCGCCACAACGGAAGCCTGCATGCCGTAAACCAGCACGACCGACTGGTCCCACCGGTACTCGAGCGGCCGCGAGAGGGAGTTGCCGTACACCATGATGGAGTACTGGCTGGTGGGCGCGAAGGTCACGCTGCCGTCCCAGCCGCTAGAGGAGGCGCCGACTCCGAACTCGTTCTGGTAGCCCAGCTGCGCCTGCCAGGCGTTGGACAACTGGTAGGTGGCTCCGCCCGAGACCCGCCACCCCGCGTCCTCGATCTGGACCAGCGGGGTCTCGGCCCCGGCGCTGTCGAACTGGTAGGACTCGCCACGGATCCGCAACTGGAGCCGCTTGGTGGCCTGGTAGGAGAGCGAACCGTACCACGCGTCGTACGGCACGGGGCTGAAGGCGCCCCAGACCGTCCAGAGTTCGAAGAACGGCGCGTACCGCCGGTAGCCTGCCACGACGCCCAGCTTCGGCGTCGCGAAGCGCAGGGCGGCGTCGGCGCTTCCCCAGGTCGCGCTCGCCATGTCGTAGATGGCCCCGCCCACGATGCTCCACGCGCCGTAAGGCCGAAGAGTCGCCGACGCCGCGACGCGCTCGGAGCCGAAGTAGTCGGTCGTCTGGTCCACCTCGCGCCGGTACTCGGCGGTGACCTCGGCGTGGGGCGAGTTCCACGAGCCGAGAAGGCCGGCCACCAGGGGGCTCTGGGCGGGCTGGTATTCGCCCTGGGGGCTCACGTCGCTCGAGCTGACATAGAGGTTGGAGCCCTGGGCCAGGCCGACGCCGACGTAGCCGGAGAGCTGCAGTCCGGCGCTCGCCAGCCGGCCGGTCAGTTGTCCGCCGTCGAACCCGTAGGTGCCGAGCCTGCCGGAGACGAGTTTCCGGCCCGCCGCGACGGTCCAGGCAGGCGCGGCGTACTCGGCGTAGCCCTCGATCAGCTG
>CAYUOK010000020.1:0-1774 GCA_964446395.1 uncultured Gemmatimonadaceae bacterium
TTCATCGTGCCGGCCAGCACCAAGGGCTACACCGCCAAGGACCAGAAGGGGAAGCTCTCGCTCCGCGCGAGCGACACCAGCGAAATCGTGCTGCAGGACTGCCTGGTGCCCAAGGACGCCATCCTGCCGAAGTCGGGCGGCCTCAAGAGCCCGCTCATGTGCCTCACCCAGGCGCGGTACGGCATCGCGTGGGGCGGCATCGGCGCGGCCATGGCCTGCTACGACGAGGCGCTGAGCTATTCCAAGGCGCGCATCATGTTCGGGAAGCCGATCGGGCAGACGCAGCTGCAGCAGAGCCGCCTGGCGGAGATGCTCACCGAGATCACCAAGGCGCAACTCCTGACGCTGCAGCTCGGCCGCCTCAAGGACAAGGGCACCATGACCCCCGACCAGGTGTCGCTGGCCAAGCGGAACAACATCAACATGGCCTGCGAGGCCGCGCGCGAGGCCCGTCGCCTGCTCGGCGCCAACGGCATCCTGGCCGAGTACCACTCGATGCGCCACATGGCCAACCTCGAGTCGGTGTACACCTACGAGGGGACGCACGACATGCACACCCTCATCCTCGGACAGGCCGTGACCGGCCTGCCGGCGTTCTAGCCACGCATTCGTGCCAGGGGACTTGCCGTGAAAATCGCCGTCTGCATCAAGCGGGTGCCGGACATGGACCTGCGATTCGCCATCGGGGCGGGGGGGAAGGCGCTGGACCCCGCGGGCCTCAAGTTCGACATCGCCGACTTCGACGGGTACGCGGTCGAGGCGGGGCTGCGCCTCGTCGAGGCGCACGGGTCGGGTGAGGTGGTGGTGGTGTCCGTGGGCCCCGCCGCCGTGCAGGAGACGCTGCGGAAGGCGCTCGGCATGGGCGCCGACCGCGCCATCCAGCTGTCGGCCGACGAGGTGCCGTTCGACGGCCGGGCCGTCGCCACGGCGCTCGCCGCCGAGCTCAAGGACGGCGGCTACGACCTGGTGCTGTTCGGACGGATGGCCACCGACAGCGCCAACCAGACGGTGGGGCCGATGACGGCGCACCTCATGGGAGTGCCCTGCGTGACGGCCATCTCGAAGCTCGACATCGCCGCCGGCCGCGGCACCGCGGAGCGCCAGCTCGAGGGCGCCAGCGAGACGGTCGAGTTCCCGCTGCCGGCGGTCGTCACCATCGACGAGGGGCTGGGGCGTCCGCGGCTTCCGTCGCTCAAGGGGATCATGGCCGCCAAGAAGAAGCCGCTCGAGGTCAAGCCGGCGCAGCTCGGCGCCGCCAGCCTGACGGTGGACGCGATCGCGCTGCCGCCGGACCGGCCGCCGGGGCGGATCATCGGCGAGGGCGCGGACGCGGTGCCGGAGCTGATCCGGCTTCTCCAGACCGAAGCGAAGGTGCTCTGATGGCCAACATGTTCGCGTTCGCGGAATCGCGGGGCGGCTCGCTCCGCAAGGTGGCGCTCGAGGCCGTCAGCGCCGCGCGCCAGGCGGCCGACGCCACCGGCGGCGGCGAGGTCCACGCCCTGCTGATCGGCGCGCCGGGCATCGGCGCCAAGGCGGCGGCGCTGGGCCGCGCCGGCGCCGACCTGGTGATCGTGGTGGAGCACACCGGCCTGGCCCGCTACAGCCCGGAGGTGTTCGCGGCCACGGCGGCCGAGCGGCTCCGGAGCGGCGGGTACCGCGGCGCCTTCTTCGCCGCCTCCGCCGAGGGGCGCGATCTCGCCCCGCGCGTGGCGGTGGCGCTCGGCGTCAGCATGGCGTCGGACCTGACCGGGTTCGCGTTCGAGGGCGACGCCCT
>CAYUOK010000020.1:1874-14521 GCA_964446395.1 uncultured Gemmatimonadaceae bacterium
CCTAGCGCCAGCCGCCGGGCAGGATGCGAGGCACGCGCCTCCGGTACTCCTCGTATCCTGCCATCCGCTCCACCAGGAAGCGCTCCTCCACCCGCGCCTTCGCCTCGAAATAGGCCACCGCCACCGCGAACACGATGCTCCCGGCCACCCAGCCTCCCCGCAGCATCCCGTATCCAGCCAGGAGCGTCGAGACCCCGAGGTAGATCGGGTGTCGCACCACGCGATAGATGCCGCGTGTCACGAGCTGCCCGCGGGGCAGGGGCTCGGTCGCCGGGGTCAGGTTCGGGCCGAGCGTCAAGGCGCCGGCCGACGCAATCGCCACGCCCGCCCCGAGAATGAGCAGGCCGAGCACTCGGGATATCCCACCCGGGTCGAGCACGCCCCACCGGGACACCGCCCCCGGAAGCAACGCCACGATCACGGCGACCATCGCCACCTGCCCCCAGACCCAGGGGTCTCGCACCGCCGTTCGTCTCGCCATGCCGCGTCCTTTCCGGCCCGGGATATGCGCTCGATACGCAGGTTATATTCTCTGGGCCGAAGTTCCTGAACGCAATCTAAGGAGCCCCCGCCGTGTCCCCCATCCTGCCGAGCCGCCATCAGCGCGCCCTGCCGCTCGAGAAGCTGATTCTCGAGGAGGCCCCGGGGGCGGAAGCGATCGAGATGGACGTGCTGTTCGTGGGGGCGGGGCCGGCCGGACTGGCGGGAGCCATCGAGCTGGCCCGGCTCGCGAAGGCGGACCAGGAGGCCGGCGGCACCCTCGGCGAGCTCAACATCGGCGTGCTGGAAAAGGCCGCCGGACTCGGTGAGCACAACCTGTCCGGCGCCGTCGTGAATCCCCGCGCGTTCCGCGAATTGTTCCCCGACCTGACCGACGCCGACTTTCCGTTCCGGCAGCGGGTGGACGCCGAGGCGGTCTATTTCCTGACCGAGGGCGCCGCCCGGCGGATCCCCACGCCGCCGACGATGCACAATACCGGCAACTACTCCGCCTCGATTTCCGAGATGGTCCGCTGGCTCGGCGCCAAGGCGGAGGAGCTGGGCGTCAACGTCTTCACCGGGTTCCCGGTCGAGTCGCTGCTGGTCGAGGGGAAGACCGTCAAGGGAGTCCGGACGACGCCGAGCGGCCTCGACCGCGACGGCACGCCGGGCGGGGAGTTCGTGGCGCCGACCGACCTCACCGCCAGGGTCACGGTGCTTTCCGAAGGGACGCGCGGCGCGCTCTCGCAGGCCTGGTGCGCGTGGCAGGGCGTCGGCTCGCCCAACCCGCAGATCTTCGCGCTCGGGGTCAAGGAAGTCTGGAAGGTGGCGCGGCCGCTCGACCGGGTCATCCACACGATGGGCTGGCCCCTCCCCTCCGACGCGTTCGGCGGCAGCTGGTGCTACCCGCAGGGGCCGGAGCAGGTGTCGATCGGGCTCGTGGCGGGGCTGGACTACGGGAACGCGAACCTCGACGTCCACCTCCTGCTGCAGCGGATGAAGCTCCACCCCCTCTTCCGCGAGATCCTGTCCGGCGGCGAGCTGGTCGAGTGGGGCGCCAAGACGATCCCCGAGGGGGGCTTTCACGCGCTCCCCGCCCGGCGCTCCGGCGACGGCCTCGTCATCGTGGGCGACGCCGCCGGCTACGTGGACGTGCCGTCGCTCAAGGGCGTGCACTACGCGATGCAGTCGGGGATCTACGCCGCCCGCGCCATCTTCGCCGCGCTGCGGCAGGGGGACACCTCCGCCGCCGCGCTGGGCGTGTCCGACCGCCTGGTGGACGCCAGCTACATCCGGGACGATCTCTACCGCACCAGGAACATGCGGCTCGCCTTCAAGGACGGGTTCCTGGTGGGCGCCGCCAAGGCGGGGCTCATGACGATCACCGGCGGCCGGTTTCCCGGCGGCCGCATCGCGATGCACGCCGACGCCGACGCGCCGCGGACCGCCGGCGAGGAGACGACCCTCGTCCCGGACGGCGTGCTGACCATCGGCAAGCTCGACGCGGTGTTCAAGTCGGGCAACGCGACCCGGGACACGATCCCGAGCCACCTCCTGGTGGGCCGCGACGTCAGCGGTGAGGTGGCCGACTTCTACGCGCACGTCTGCCCCGCGGGAGTGTACGAACGGGTCGGCGACGAGCTCCGCGTCAACCCGCCCAATTGCATCGACTGCAAGGCCACCGACGTGCTGGGTCCGCGCTGGACCCCGCGCGAAGGCGGCAGCGGCCCGCGCTACCGGGTCATGTAGCGCATGTCGACACGCCGACGCGAGCTGCTGGCCTTCGGGGGCAACGCCCCGCCGCCCGCCACCGAGGGCTACTGGTCCGCCCCCGATCCGATGCTGGTGGACGCCGGCGCGAGCGGCGAGTTCCTGGTGGCCAAGGTCCGCCTGGTCCTCGTGTCCCTCGTGACGCTCATCCCCATCTACAACGTCATCTTCACGCCGTACCTGATCGAGGCGTGGATCGGGCTGGCCTCGTCGCTCGGCGCGCTGATCTTCGCGGGGCTGGTCTGGGCGGTGGTGCGGCGGGGGTTCTACCGGCCCTGGCTCGGCTTCCTGACCAGCGCCGTGGACGTCTCCTTCGTGACCGGGACGCTGATCGCCTTCCTCGTGCTCGACACGCCGCACGTGGCCGTCAACAGCCGCATCATGTACAGCGTGTATTTCTTCTCCATCGGCGCCTCGAGCCTCCGCTACGACACCCGGATCTGCATCGTGACGGGCGCGCTCGCCCTGGTGCAGTACTTCGGCGTCGTCCTGGCCGCCAGCCTCTTCTGGAACCTCAACGACCTGCGGTACGCGCCGTTCACTTACGGAATGGTGAGTTGGGGCGACCAGTTCGGCCGCCTCGTCCTCCTCGGCGCCGCCGGCGTGCTCAGTACAGCCATCGTGGACCGCTCGCGCCAGCTGCGGCACCTTTCGGCGCTCGACCGGCTGACGGGGCTGCTGAACCGGGGGTACTTCGAGTCGCGGTTCCAGGCCGAGGTGGCACGGGCGCGGCGGCACGGGCATCCGCTTTCCGTGGCGCTCCTCGACCTCGACCGCTACAAGAACTTCAACGACCGCTACGGCCACTCCAGCGGCGACGTGGCGCTGCGCGTGCTCGCGGACACCCTGGCCAAGGGCCTGCGGAGCAGCGACGTCGTGGCGCGGTATGGCGGGGACGAGTTCGTGGTGCTGCTGCCGGAAACCGGCCCGCGGGCGGCGTTCGAGAAGCTGGAGCAGCTGCGGCTGTCGGTGGCGCGGGCCGAGTTCGCTATTCCGCGGCACGACCTGACTGCGCAGATCACCCTGAGCGCCGGCATCGCCTGCCTGCCGGACGACGGCACCGATCCGGTCGAGCTGCTCGAGGCGGCGGACCGCCGCCTCTTCGAGGCGAAGGACGGCGGCCGCAACTGCGTGGTGGGCCCGCAGGACTAGGCCAGCGCCCGCTCCTCGTCCCGGGCCAGGCGCTGCCCCTCGGCCACGTCCACCCGCGCCAGCAGCGCCCCGCCGACCAGGAAGAACCCCACCACCGAGAGCAGCGCCGCCCGGCTGGAGCCGGTCAGCAGGATGGCCACCGAGAACATCGCCGGGCCGAGGATGCCCGCGAACTTCTCGAACACCGCGAAGAAGCCGAAGAACTCCCCCGACAGGTGGCGCGGCACCATGCTCGCAAAGAGCGAGCGGCTCAGCGCCTGCACCCCGCCCTGCACCATCCCCACCAGCACCGCCAGCAGGATGAAGTCCCGGTCGGACCGCATGAAGTACCCGAGGACGCTGATCCCGAGGTAGGTCGCGAGGCCGACGAAGATGGCCGGGCGCGTCCCGACCCGCTGCGCCAGGCCGCCGAAGAGATAGGCGAAGGGGACCCCGACGAACTGCACCAGCGCGATCGCGGCGATCATCGTGGTGCGGGTGATGCCGATCTCCTCGCCGTAGATGGCCGCCATCCGGATGATCGTGCCCACGCCGTCGTTGTAGATCAGGAAGGCCAGCAGCAGCAGGAACGCCTGGCGGTACCCCTGCAGCTTGCGGAAGGTGTAGCCGAGGCGGCGGAAGGAGGCGCGCACGGCGCCGAGGGCCGCCTCCTCCGCGTCGAGCGCGCGGCCGGGCGGCTCGGGCACCCGCCGGAAGAGCGGTATGCTGAACCCGGCCCACCAGAGCGCGGTGAGGACGAAGGTGATGCGGGTCGGCAGCGTCGCATCGGCCGGGCTGAGTCCCGCTCCCGAGGGGAGCCCGAACGCCGCCGGCGCCAGGATGATGCCGAGGCAGGCCACGAGGAAGAGCCCCCCGCCGAGGTACCCGAGCGCGTAGCCGGCGGTGGAAATCCGGTCCATCTCGTCCGGGGCGGCCACGTGGGGCAGCAGCGAGTCGTAGAAGACGAAACTGCCGTTGACCCCGATGTTCGCGAAGATGAACAGCAGCGCCGCGAAGACCCACTGGCCGTGCCGGATGAAGAACATCGCGGCCACGGCGGAGGCCCCGAAGGCGAGAAACGCGCCGAGCAGTCGCTTCTTGGCCGCGGAATGGTCGGCAATCGCACCGAGGATCGGGGAGAGGACGGCGATGATAGTCAGGCCGAGCGTGGTCGCGAGGCTGAACCGGTACGTCGCCTCCACCGGGGGAAGCCCCTCGGCGGCGACGGCGCTGAAGAAGGTGGGGAAGATGGCGGTGACGATGACCACGTACATGGCGGAGTTGGCCCAGTCGTACAGCATCCAGGCCCGCACCGCGGGGCGGTCGAGGTGCAATTGCCGGCTGACCCGCGCCAGCACGCCGCTCACTTGTGGCGCCGTGGCTTCGCGAAGCCGGTCGCGACGCGCGCGGCGAGGGCGCGGGGCACGGTCCGGGTGAGCCAGGCGGCGCCGCGGGCGGCGAGGCCGGGGAAGACGTGGCTCTGGTCACGCTCGTAGCCCCGAAGCCCGGCCCGCGCCACGGCCGCCGCGGACTGGATCAGGGGCCACCCCGGCGGGCGCTCCAGGTGCGCCGTGGCGAACCACCCCGTCGCCACCGGTCCGGGGCAGAGGGCGCAGCAGCGGACCCCCGTGCCGCGGAGCTCGACGTGCAGCGCCTCGCTCCAGCCGAGCACGTAGGCCTTGCTCCCGCCGTAGGTCGAGAGCCAGGGCAGCCCCTGGAACGCGCCCAGGCTGGCGACGTTGAGGATGCCGCCGCGCCCCCGCGCCACCATGCCGGGCAGCAGCCGTAGCGCGAGCTCGGTCACCACCCGGACGTCGAGGTCCAGCACACGGAGCTGCGCGGCCAGGTCGGCCTCGTCGCCGCGGCCGACCAGGCCGATGCCCGCGTTGTTGATCAGGTGGTCCACCGTGATGCCACGCCCGGCGAGCTCCTCGGGGAGGCTGGCCACGGCGCCCGGCGCGGTGAGGTCGAGGCGCACCGTGTCCACCACCGCGCCGGCGGCGCGCGCGCGTTCCGCCACCCCCGCGAGGCGCTGGGTGTCCCGGGCGAGGAGGACCAGCCGGGCGCCGCTCGCCGCCAGCTCGGCCGCGAAGGCGGCGCCGATCCCGCGCGACGCGCCGGTGATGAGCACCGTCGTGCCGGCGAAGATCGAGCCCACTAGGCGCCGCCCCTCGCGTCCGCCCTGGTCTTGCGCATCGAGAGGACGACCGACCCGCCGAGGATCCCCACGATCACGGCGAGCGAGACGATCGTCGGCATGTGGAAGATGCCGTTGAACAGCATCTTGAAGCCGACGAAGACGAGGATCGCGGCCACCCCCGGCTTCAGGTACTCGAACCGGTCCATCATCCCGGCCAGCACGAAGAAGAGCGCGCGGAGCCCGAGGATGGCGAAGACGTTGGAGCTGTAGACGATGAACGGGTCGCGCGTCACGGCGAAGATGGCGGGGATGCTGTCGATGGCGAAGACGAGGTCGGACCACTCCACCAGGAGCAGCACAAGGAGCAGCGGCGTCGCCATCCAGCCCCGGATCCCGCGCACGATGAACTTCTGCCCGTTGTAGGCGTCCATCATCGGCACGAAGCGCCGCACCAGGCGGACCAGCGGGTTGCGGTCGGGCTCGATCCGGTCGCCGGAGCCGCGGAACATGCGGATGCCCGTGATGATGAGGATGCCGCCGAAGATGTAGATGATCCAGGTGAACTTCTGGAGCAGCAGGGCGCCGAGCGCGATCATGATGGCGCGCATGACGAGCGCGCCCAGGATGCCCCACTTCAGGATCCGCGGCTGGAGCTCGGCCGGCACCGCGAAATACTGGAAGATGAGGAGGAAGACGAAGAGGTTGTCCACGCTGAGCGACAGCTCGATGATGTAGCCCGTGTAGTACTCGAGCGCGGTCTGCGTGCCCTCGCGCACCCAGAGGAACACCCCGAACAGGAGCGCCAGCGTCACCAGCCCGGTGCTCCAGCTCAGCGCCTCGCGGAACGAGAGGACGTGCGACTTCCGATTCAGGACTCCCAGGTCGAGGACGAGCAGGCCGACGACGAGGACGCTGAAACCGATCCAGACGGCGGGTTCGTGGACGCCCACTCAGAACCCCGGCTCGTTGGCGTGGATCGGATCGTTGAGGACGATGGCGGACATCTGGCTTCCTTTGGGTGTTTCGTGTTGCCCCTCCGGCACGATCAGGAGGGCGTTGGCCCGGACCATCGACGTCAGGATGCCGGACCCCTGGGGCCCGGTGAGCCGCGCCTCTGGTCCGGCGGCGGTGTCGGTCACGACGGCGCGCAGGAAATGCTGCAGCGTCGGCCGGAGTGAAATATGCTCGGCCGCCCGGACTTGTGTGACCCGCCGGAACGGACGGCCGTGGCCTGCCATGGCGCGGATGGCCGGGCGGACGAAGAGCTCGAACGTGACCATGGTGCTCACCGGATTGCCCGGCAGGCCGATCCACGGCACTCCGAGCACCCGACCGAACCCGACCGGCGCTCCCGGCCGCATCCGCAGCTTCCAGAAATCGAGCGCGCCGCCCATCTCGGCCACCACGTCCCGCAGGTGGTCGTGCTCCCCGACGCTGATCCCGGCCGTCGTCACCAGCAGGTCGCACTCCGGCGCCCGCGCCAGGTGCGTCCGCACGCTCTCCGGCGTGTCGCGCGCGAGGCCCAGGTTGAGCGGCTCCCCGCCGGCCAGCCGGACCAGGGCGGTGAGCGTATGGCTGTTGGAGCTCGCCACCTTCCGCCCGCTCAGGATCTCCTCCGGCTGGTCCACGTCCACGATCTCGTCGCCGCCGCCGAGGATGCCGACCCGCGGCCGCCGGAACACCAGCGGATGCGCCACCGCCAGCGAGGCCAGCACCCCCAGCTCCGCGGCCCCGAGTTCGGTGCCGGCCTCCAGCACCGTGACGCCGCGGCGGATGTCCTCACCCGCCAGCCGCAGGTTCACTCCCGCGTCCCGGTCGCTCCGGATCTCCACCGTGTCGCGGCCGAGGTCGGTGTCCTCCTGGCGGATGACGCCGTCGGCCCCGGCGGGGAGCGGCGCGCCGGTAAAAATTCGGGCGCACTCGCCGGGCTGCAGGGCGCGGGACGGGAACGCTCCGGCGGGGATCACCTCCACGACGCGCAGGCGGACCGGCCGCTCCGCGCTCGCGCCGCGCACGTCGGCACTCCGCGCCGCATACCCGTCCATCGCCGAATTGGTCCACGCGGGGAGGTCGAGAGGACTCACCAGCGGCTCGGCCAGCACGGTGCCGAGGGCGTCGTCGAGGGGGATGCGCAGCGTCGGCTGGCGGGGGACGGCGGCGAGAATGCGAAGCGCGGCCTCCCGCGCGGCGAGTCCGGTCACGGGCTGATGATCCGGGCCCCGTCCCATCCGATGTTGGCGAGAAACTGCAGCCACATCGTGTCGCGGAAGCGGAGCACTCGGCAGTCGGCGTCGAGGTCGCCGTCGGTCACGATGGCCAGCCATTGGTCGGCGGCGTCGCTTTTCGGGTCGAAGAGCGGCGTCTTCGCCGCCACGGTCCGGAAAACCTCGATCTTGGGGAGCGGGTGGGAGGAAAAGCCCTCGACCAGCACGATGTCGGCGCCATCGAGGTAGCGCCGCGCGAGCGTCACCGGGTCCTGGTCGTCGGGGGAACGCTCGAAGACGACCCGCATCTCGGGCGAGGCGATCAGCACCCGCTCCGCCCGGCCCTCGTGGAAGTGCCGGTAACTGTCGGTGCCCGGCGTGTCCACGGCGGCGGGATGGCTGGCGTGCTTGATGGTCATGACCCGCTTGCCGCGCCGGACGTACTCCGCGGCCAGCGCCACGGTCAGGGTGGTCTTGCCGGCGTTCTTCCGGCCTACGATTGAGAGGATGCGAGTTGCCGCCACAGCACGTCCGCCTGGGTGAGGTCGTCCCTGGTGTTCACGTTGAAGAAGAGGACGGCCGGGTCGCCGAAGGCGGCCACCGTCTCGGCAGGGAGGATACTGGTTCGCACGGCGGAGTGGAAGGCGATCGCCCGCAGGTCTCCCGCGGCGATGGCGGACTCGATGGCGGCGCGGCAGGCGGGGCCGTACCCGGCGCACATCGGCTCGACGCCGCGCCGCCCGCCGCTCGCGGGAAGCACCGCGTCCGAGCCGTGGAGCTCGTCTGCGAGCCGGCGGAGCAGCGCGGGGGTCACGAAGGGCATGTCCCACGCCACGCAGACCACCGGGCGCGGGGCGGCGCTCACCGCGGTAAGGATGCCGCCGAGCGCGCCGGCGCCCGGATGCACGTCGGGGAGGACATCGAGCCCGGGGTGCCAGGCTTCGGCGTCGGGGTCGTTCGCCACAAGGAGGGGGAGTTCGCCGAGCGCGGCGAGGAAGGCGTCCACCAGCCGGTCGAGGATCCGGGTCCCGCCCACCTGCTCGAGCCCCTTGGGGCGGCCGCCGAACCGGGTGGCGCCGCCGCCCGCGAGGATCGCGCCCCGCACCCGGCCGGCGAGCGGGTCAGTACCGACGGCCGCGCTTCTTCTCAAGCACAATGTCGGCGGCCAGGACGATGCTCCAGAGGTTCTTCCACTCGTTGACGATTTCCGGGTCGTCGTTGCCCGGGCTCGTCGGTCCGGCCACCGTGGCGATCTGCACCAGGTTGTCGCGCACTTCGGTCCGGAGCTGCCACCCCTTGCCGATGACGGCCGTGAGTCCGCCGCCGAAGACGAACCCCGGGGTGACGCGGGTGCTGGAGGGATCGGTGTACACCACGAACTGGAGATACTCCTGGGCCCCCGACCCGGGGTCGGTGACCACCACCGTCCCCGATGTCGAGATCGGGCTCAGGTTGCTGAAGAGCAGCCCCACCTGCGCGCGGATGTAGGGGGAGATCGGCTGGTTGGCGCCGGCGCGCAACACGGGGCCGACCGACATCAGGACGGCGGAGCTCGATTTCGTGGCCCCGTCGATGCTGGAGCAGAGCTGTTCCGTCCGCGGGCTCGGGGTCGGGGAAGCGACGGCGCACTGATCCTCGAGGCCTACGCCGAGAAAGAAGACCTCACCCGCGAACCCCAGCGACGGCTTGGGGAAGTACATCCCGGAGAAGAGCACCCCGATCCCGCTGCTGATTCGGCGGTTGATGTCGATGAGGTCGAATCCCGCGCCGGGCACCAGGATCGGCTGGTCCTCCACGCTCCAGAGGTCGCTTCCGCCCGTGTAGGTGAGGCCCATCGTGAACACCAGTCGCGCCTCGTCCTCCGTCTTCTGCGCCGAGGCGGGCGGGGCGGCGACGAGCACGCCGAGTGCGGCCAGCAGGAACGGTGTTCGCATCACACCCCCAGCATGTTGTGATCGACGGCCAGGCACCGGTCCATCACGACGGCGATCCCCGCCGCCTCGAGCCGCCGGGCCGTCTCCGCGTCCTCGACGCCGAGCTGCATCCACACCAGCCTGGGGTGGACGGCCAGCAGGTCGTCGAGCAGCGCGGGGATGAACTCCGAGCGGCGAAAGATGTTCACGATGTCGATCGGGCCGGTCGTGGCCGCCGAACGGAGATCGAGGTGCACCGGTTCACCCAAGGTGACGCCGCCGGCGGGGTGGACTGGCACAATCTCGTACCCGACGCGCTGGAGATACTCCGCCACGCCGTAGCTGGCGCGGTGGGGCTTCCGGCTCAGCCCGACCACCGCGATGCGCTTCGAGGTCTGCAGGATCTCGAGGAGCTCGTCGTCGGTGGGGGCGGTCATCCGGCCTGCCCGGGCTGGTGCAGCTGCGGCGTGCCGCTGACGGCGCGCCCCACCAGCACCATCCCCGACCGGCGCGCCACCTCGACGGCGAGCGTGGACGGTACCGAGGGCGTCGCGACCCAGGCCAGCCGGGCGCGGGCCGCCTTGTAGGCGAGCTCCGCCGAGATCCGGCCGGTCACGAGGAGCCCGAGACCCGCCACCGCGCGCCGGGCCAGCAGGGCGGCGCCCAGCACCTTGTCCACCGCGTTGTGCCGCCCGATGTCCTCGGCGTGATGCAGGAGCGCGGCGCCGTCGGTCAGCGCGGCGGCGTGCACCCCGCCGGTGTCCTCGTAGCGCGCGCCGCGCGCGAAGAGCTCCTTGAAGCGCTCCCGCATGACGGTCACGTCGGGCGGCAGCCCCCGCAGCGGCTCCGCAGTCACGGAAGATGGATCGGCCAGGAAGGTCGAGACGGCACCGCACCCCGAGGCGAGCACCGGGCGCCTCCGCTCCGCGGCGACGGCGGCCACGAGCTCCGCCGGGACATCGGCCCAGAACCCGAGGTCGGTGGCGCAGGGCCGGAGGTGCACCTGGTCCACCGAGCTGATGTACCCCTCGCCGTACAGCCAGCCCAGCACCAGTTCCTCGAGCAGTTCCGGCGTGCACATCCAGGTGACCGTCGGCACCCGGTTCACCTCCAGCCAGACGGGGACCTCCTCCACGGCCGCGGGCGCGGGCCCCCGCCCCCGCCGCCCCGTGGGGCGCGCCTCGTCAGTCGGTTCCGGTGCAGTCGGCATGGAGCGTGTCATCCTCCGCCACGCGAACCCGCGCGAGGGTCACGCCGGAAGGGAGGCGGCGCGCGATCCGCGGGAAGAGCCACCGGGCCAGCGCCTCGCAGGTGGGCAGGGTGCGCCCGGGAAGGAAGTCGGCCAGGTCCTGCTCAATATGCGTCCCGTCCAGCGGTTTGACGACCTCGTCCGCCAGGATGCGGTCGAGGAGGGGCAGGTCGATGACCGCCCCCGAGGCCGGGTCGAAGGCCCCGGTCACGGTGACGGCGCAGCGGTAGTGGTGGTCGTGCCCGGGAGGGTCTGCCAGGGCGCCGAACGCGGCGCGGTTCTGCTCGGGGGTCCATTCGGGGCGCCAGTAGCGGTGCCAGGCGTGGAAGCCGATCGTGCGAGTGAGCGAAACCGGCATCGGCGCCTCCGGGCGTCAGAACGAGTAGCCGAACCCGACCTGGTACCAGACGTTCGAGAGGTAGTTGTTGATGGCGTACGACTGGAGGATGCCGGTGATGTCCTCGTAGTACGGCGGCGGATAGGCGAGCCGCCAGAACGCGCCCCGGATTTCCGCGCGGATGAACGACCGCGGGTTCACGTAATAGCGCGTGCCCGCGAACGGCGCCCAGTAGAAGCGGCCGCCGAAATCGTAGGCGTCCGGACCCTCCGTCGAGCTGGACCGCCAGGCGTAGCCGACGCCGCCGCCGATGTACGGCGCCAGCCCGTGCCAGGTCTTGCCGCCGGTGATCGTGTACTGGACGTCGGTCTCGAAGAGCCAGACGGGGGAGGGGATGTTGGGTCCGACGGCGAGATTGTCGTCGGCGTCCCGGTACACCCGCGCGCCCACCAGGCTGCCGTACTGGACCGCGAAGGAGAGCTCGAGCGGGCCGCTCACCGCGATGCCGAACCGCCCGCCGTACGCCGGGCCGTCGTGCGGGCCGAGGCCCAGCTTGCCGCCGGTGCCGCCGATGTACCCGAATAGGGCGGTGAGGGACATCTTCTTCGGGATGTCCCGGTAGGGCGACTTGTCCGGCGGGTAGCCGACCTGCGCGAGTGCCGGCGGGGCGGCCGCCAGGAGGAGCATCAGGGCGAGGGCGTGGCGCATGCGGTCAGGGCTCCCGGAGGTCGCGGCCCGTCATCTCGGGCGGCGGCGTGATGCCGAGCAGGTTGAGCACGGTCGGGCCGACGTCGCAGAGCGCCCCGCCACGGCGGAGCTCCCCGCCGCCGGCGCGCACGGCCACGAAGGGCACAGGGTTCGTCGTGTGGGCGGTATGCGGGCCACCCGTCTCGGGGTCCACCATCATTTCGCAGTTGCCGTGGTCCGCCGTCACCAGCACGGTGGCCCCGGTGGCCTCGGCCGCGCCCAGGACCCGGGCCAGGCAGCGGTCGATCGTCTCCACCGCCTCGATCACGGCAGGCACGACGCCGGTGTGCCCCACCATGTCGGCGTTGGCGTAGTTGCAGAGGACGAAGTCGTGCTCCGGCGCGCCAATGGCGCGGCAGAGGACGTCGGTGATCCCCTCCGCGCTCATGGCCGGCGCGAGGTCGTACGTGGCCACCTTCTGCGACGGTACGAGGATGCGCTCCTCCCCGCGGTACGGGGTCTCGACGCCGCCGTTGAAGAAGTACGTCACGTGCGGGTACTTCTCCGTCTCCGCCGTCCGCAGCTGCGTCCGCCCGGCGTCCGCCAGCACCTCCGCCACGATCCGCGCCATCGAGAAGGGCGGGAAGGCCTGCGGGAACGAAAAGGTCTGGTCGTACTGCGTCATGGTGACGAGTCCCGCCAACGCCGGCCGCACGCCGGTGTCGAACCCGTCGAA
>CAYUOK010000021.1:0-12505 GCA_964446395.1 uncultured Gemmatimonadaceae bacterium
ACTCCTTTTCGAGGACGACATGAGCAACGTGGAAGAGAAGGTCAAGGACATCATCGCCGAGGAACTGGGTGTGGAGCGCGAGAAGCTGACCCCCGAGGCCAGCTTCATGGAGGATCTCGGCGCCGACAGCCTCGACACCGTCGAGCTCGTGATGGCCTTCGAGAAGGAATTCGACATCGACATCCCGGACGAAGAGGCCGAGAAGCTTCGCACCGTGGGCGACGCGCTGAAGTACCTCCACGAAAAGACTGGGAAGTAGCTTGGGGCGTCGTGTCGTCGTCACCGGCCTGGGGCTGGTGACCCCGCTCGGCAACACCGTCGAGACGTCCTGGGCGGGCCTGCTCGCCGGGCGGTCGGGCGCCGCGCCCATCACCAAGTTCGACGCGACGGACTTCCAGGTCCGGTTCGCCTGCGAGGTGAAGGGGTTCGACGCGCTGCAGTTCATCGACAAGAAGGAAGCGCGCCGGTACGACCTCTTCGTGCAGTACGCGCTCGGGGCGGCCCACGAAGCCGTGGCCCAGGCGGGGCTGGAGGGGAAGTTCCCGTCGCCCGAGCGCACCGGGGTGATCATCGGCAGCGGCATCGGCGGCATGGTGACCTTCCAGGAGCAGACCAAGCTCCTCATCACCAAGGGCCCGGACCGGGTCTCCCCCTTCTTCATCCCGATGTTCATTCCCGACATCGCCGCCGGGCTGGTCTCCATCCGGTACGGCCTCAAGGGAGCCAACTACGCGACGGTCTCTGCGTGCGCCTCCTCGGCGCACGCCATCGGCCAGTCCTTTGAACTGATCAAGTCCGGGCACGCCGATGCCATGCTGACCGGCGGCACGGAGGCGGCCATCAGCGAGCTGGCCATTGCCGGCTTCCAGAACATGAAGGCGCTCTCCACGCGCAACGACGCGCCGGAGCAGGCCAGCCGCCCCTTCGACAAGGACCGCGACGGGTTCGTCCTGGGCGACGGGGCCGCGATGGTCATGCTCGAAAGCCTCGAGCACGCCCAGGCCCGCGGCGCCAACATCCTTGGCGAGGTGCTCGGTTACGGGCTGAGCGGCGACGCCTACCACATCACCTCGCCGGCCCCGTCGGGCGAGGGCGCCCAGCGGGCCATGCGCGATTGCCTCGCCGTGGCGGGCCTCGGCCTCGAGTCCGTCGGGTACATCAACGCCCATGGGACCAGCACCTCGCAGGGCGACATCGCCGAGACCGCCGCCGTCAAGGCGGTGTTCGGCGCGCACGCGAAGAACCTGATTTTCGGCTCCACCAAGTCCATGACCGGGCACCTGCTCGGCGCCGCCGGCGGGCTGGAGTTCGCGGTCTGCCTGCTGGCCGCGCGGGACGGCAGGATTCCGCCGACCATCAACCAGGTCACGCCAGACCCCGAGTGCGACCTCGACTGCGCGCCGAACACCGCCGTCGACCGGACCATCGACGTGGCGCTGTCGAACAGCTTCGGTTTCGGCGGGCACAACGTCACCCTCGCCGTCCGGGCCTGGAAGGGCTGACGCCAGGGGCTCGGTCCCGCGCCGCAGTCGTGGAAAGACCCCGGAAGCCTGCTTCCGGGGTCTTGTCACAGCCGCGCGGTCATCTGGCACCGCCGGCCCGCTTCGGGGTAGATTCCCAAGGGTAACCGGCCACCGTTCAAGGAGATCAGCATGACCCCCACCCTCGACCTCGGCCTGCTCCGTGATCCGGCGCTCCGGCCGATCGGGGACAAGGTGCAGCGGGGCCAGCGGCTCGACCATGCCGACGGCCTCGCGCTCTACTCCACCAACGACCTCCTCGGGCTCGGCCACCTGGCGGACTTTGCCAACCGGCGCCGGAACGGCGACCGGGTGTTCTTCTCCGCGAACCAGCACCTCAACCCGACCAACGTCTGTATCCTCCGCGCCACCTGCACCTTCTGCTCCTTCGCCCGGACGCCGAAGGAGGAGGGGGCCTACACCCGGTCCCTCGACGAGGTGTATGCGGAGGCTGAACAGGCCCGCGGCGCCCCGACGACCGAGTTTCACATCGTGGGGGGGCTGCACCCGAAGCTTCGCCTGTCGTACTACACCGACATGCTGCGCGGGCTCAAGGAACGGCACCCGACGGTGCACATCAAGGCGCTGACGGCGGTGGAAATCGCCCACCTCGCCCGGATCGAAAAGACCTCGGAGCGCGAGGTCCTGCTGGCGCTGAAGGAGGCCGGCCTCACCAGCCTGCCGGGGGGCGGTGCGGAGGTGTTCAGCACCGCCGTGCGCGCCACGATCGCCGAACGTAAGCTCACGGGCGAGGAATGGATCCGGGTGCACCGGACGGCGCACCAGCTCGGCATCCCGACCAACTGCACCATGCTCTACGGCCACGTGGAAACGGCGGACGACCGCCTGCAGCACCTCGCCATGTTGCGGGAGCTCCAGGACGAGACCGGAGGGTTCCTGACGTACATCCCGCTCGCCTACCACCCGGACCACAACGAGCTGGGCGAGGAGCTGGGCCGGGTCGGCACGGCCACCACCGGGTTCGAGGACCTGAAGAACATCGCGATCGGGCGGCTCTTCCTCGACAACATCCCGCATGTCAAGACGCACTGGCCGATGGTCACGCCGGCGCTCTCGCAGATCGCGCTGAGCTTCGGGTGCGACGACGTCGAGGGCACCGTGGTGTTCGAGCGGGTCTACCACGAGGCCGGCGCGAGCACCGCGATGGCCATGGCCTACCCCCAGCTCGTGGCGCTGATCCGGAGCGCCGGCCGGCGGCCCGTGGAGCGGAACAGCCTGTACGAGGCGGTGCGCGACGCCTTCGACGACCCGCCGCCTTCCCCGGCGGCCGAGCCGCGCCGGCGCACGCTCCCGGTGGTGCACGCCGCATGAGGCTCGGGCGGATTCCCTGGATCAACTGCTATCCCGTCACGGGCGCCATCGACCGCGGCATCGTCCAGATCGGCGCCGAACTGGTGACCGGCACGGCCTCGGAGCTGAACGACCTCCTCGCCGCCGGTGAGCTTGACGCGAGCGTTGTCTCGGCGGTCGAGTACGCCCGGAACGCGGCGGCGTACCACCTGCTCCCCGACCTCGCCATCAGCGCCGACGGCCCGGTGCACAGCGTGGCGCTCTTCAGCAAGCGGCCGGTCGAGTCGCTCGACGGCACGACCGTCCTGCGGACGGCGTCGTCGCGCACCTCGGTCTTGCTCCTCGAACTGCTGTGTCGTCACCGCTGGCAGATCGCCCCCAAGTTCGCCACGGCGCGCGCCGAGCCGGGCGACCTCGACGCGCTGGCGCGGCTCCCGCACGAGGCGGTGCTGGTCATCGGCGACGCCGCGCTTCAGCTGACGGCGCGGGGAACCTACCCGTGGGTGCTGGACCTCGGCGCGGAGTGGAAGGCGTGGACCGGCCTGCCCTTCGTCTTCGCGGTCTGGGCCGCGCGTCGGGAGGCGCCGGCCGGCGCCGTGCGCGACCTGCACCGGCAGCTTCTGGCCTCGCGTGCCTGGGGCCTCGAGCATCTCGACCTCCTCGCGGCGGACGCCTCCGCCGCCACGGGGGTCAGCGTGGCCACCTGCCGCGCCTACCTCGGCACCCTCGACTACGCCCTCGGCGGGGCGGAGCTCGAGGGGCTCACGACCTTCTTCCACCGCCTGGCGCAGGACCACCTCGCGCCGGCGGGCTCGCTCTCGTTCATCACGGCGGCCTGACCATGTACGACGTCAACCGCAACTCCGCGGAATTCCGGGACTACCTCGCGCTGTACGAGAAGGGCGACCTCCTCGAACTGGGGCGCCGGGCCGACGCCATCCGGTGGGAGTTGCATCCCGACCCGGTGGTCACCCACATCATCGACCGCAACATCAACTACACCAATGTCTGCGTGGCGGACTGCGGCTTCTGCGCCTTCTACCGGCGGCCGAAGGACGCGGAAGGCTATGTCCTCAGCTTCGAGGAAATTGGCGCCAAGATCGAGGAGTGCCGCGCCATCGGCGGCGTGCAGATCCTCCTGCAGGGCGGCCACAACCCCTACATCCCGTTCGACTGGTACCTCGAGCTGATGCGCTACATCAAGGCGAACCACCGGATCCACATCCACGGGTTCAGCCCCAGCGAGGTCGTGTTCTTCAGCGAGCGCTTCCGGATCCCCATGCCGGAGGTCGTGCGCCAGCTGCGCGAGGCCGGCCTCGACTCGATCCCCGGCGGCGGCGGCGAGATCCTGGTGGACGAGGTGCGTGAGCGCGTCGCGAAGAAGAAGGCCCAGACCGAGGAGTGGCTCGGCGTGCAGGAGGAAGCGCACCGCCAGGGAATGCGCACCTCGGTCACGATGATGTACGGCATGGGCGAGTCGAACGCCGACCGCATCGAGCATCTGCTCAAGATCCGCGACCTCCAGGCGCGCACCGGCGGCTTCACCGCGTTCATCTGCTGGCCGCTCCAGCCCGAGGGCACGCCGATGTTCGACGGGACGGCCAAGACCGACGCCGTCACCTACCTGCGGACCCTCGCCATGGGGCGCATCATCTGCCGCAACATCCCGAACATGCAGTCGTCCTGGGTCACCATGGGCCACAAGGTGGGGCAGGTGGCCCTCCGCTTCGGTGCGAACGACTACGGCTCCCTGATGATGGAGGAGAACGTCGTCTCGGCGGCCGGCACGACCTACCGGGCCACGCTGGAGGAGATGGAGCGGATGATCACCGACGCCGGGTTCACCGCCCGCCGCCGGCGGCAGGACTATTCCCTGATCGAGGAAGCGGCGGCCGCGGCGTGAGCCGAACCGGGATCGGGTACGATTCGCACCGGTTCGTCGAGGGGCGCCCCCTGATCCTCGGCGGGCAGTCCATCCCCCACACCCACGGCCTCGCGGGCCATTCCGACGCCGACGCGGTGGCCCACGCGCTGACCGACGCCATCCTGGGGGCCGCGGCCGCCGGCGACATCGGGACCCACTTCCCGGACACCGATCCTCGCTGGAAGGGCGCCGATTCCATCGAGCTGCTCCGTGCGGCGTGCACCATCGTGGCTGCCCGGGGGTTCCGGGTGAGCCAGGTGGACGTGACCGTCATCCTGGAGCGGCCTCGCCTGGGGCCGCACATTCCCGCCATGCGCGCCACGCTCGCCGCCGCGCTCGGGCTCACGGCGGACGACGTCAGCGTGAAGGCGAAGACGAACGAAGGGATGGGGTTCGTCGGTCGCGGTGAGGGGATCGCCACGATGGCGGTGGCGACGCTGGAGGCGCGCTGATCGATTCGCTGCTGGACTCTTTGGTCACGATGCCGCCGATCGCGGTGTACGCCGCGCTCGCCGCGCTCTCCTTCGTCGAAAACGTCTTTCCCCCCGTCCCCGGCGACGCCGTGCTCGCGCTGGGCGCCTTCCTCACCATCCACGGCGCGCTCGATCCCCTCACGCTCTTCCTGGTCTGCTGGGTCTCCAACTTCATCGGTGCGGTCGGCGTCTACTTCCTCGCCCGGCGCGTCGGCGGGGGGCTTTTCGAGTCGCGCATGGGCCGCCGGCTCCTCTCGCCCGAGTCGATCGCCTCCCTCGAGCGAGGCTACATCCGGTACGGGTTGCCCGGCGTCTTCCTCGGGAGGATCCTGCCCGGCGTCCGCGCGGTGGTCGCGCCGTTCGCCGGCCTGATCCGGCTGCCGCCGATCCGGGCACTCGTGCCGATCGGGCTCGCCTCAGCGGCCTGGTTCGCCGGGGTGATCGTACTCGGACGGTACATCGGCAAGAGCTGGGAGGGGATCCAGGTCGCCCTCAGGAACCTCAATACCGGCCTGGCCGTCGTGGGTGTGCTTGTCGCGGCCGGTGTGGTCGTGGCGTGGCGCCGGTCCCGCGCGGCCCGCCGCGCGCGGCTCTGGGACGCGCTGCGCGTGGCCATCGACCACGAGCCTGCGGTGGAAGGCGCCGTGGATCCGGCGCTCCAGGCGGTCGCCGCGTTCGTGCTCGAGCTGGCCGAGGCGGACGAACACCTCGAGTCCTCCGAGCGGGAGGCGCTGACTGCTCGCCTCCGGGCCCGGTTCAACCACCTGCCCGGCCAGGTCAGCGCGGACCGCACCGCGGTGGAAGCGGCGACCCTCCGGGCCACCTCCGCGTATGGCGCGACGGAGCGGCAACGCCTCGTGGATCGCATGCGTCGGGTGGCCGAGGCGGACGGCACGCTGACCTCCGCGGAGGCCGCCATGATCGCCCGTGCCGCGGCGCTCCTCGGCGTCGACCACCAATGAGCGGCCCGGATCCCGCGCGCCGGTTCTGGCTCGAGGGATTCCGCGACTTCCTCTCCCTGGAAGCCGGTCACAGCGCGAACACCGTCGAGAACTACCTGCGCGACCTTCGCCGGCTGGCGGAGTTCGCGGAGGCTCGCGGACTCGCCGGCCCCGCGGAACTGACCCGGCCGATCTTGCGCGAGTTCGTGTTCGCGCTGAAAGACCTCGGCCTGAGCGCCGCCACCATTCGCCGGCATGTCTCCGCCGTCCGCACCTATTTCGGTTTCCTGGTCGGGGAGGGAATCGTCCAGGAGGATCCGAGCGACCGGCTGGAGAGCCCGCGGCTCGGCCGCTCGCTCCCGGACACGCTGTCGGTGGCGGAAATCGAGGCGCTGCTCGGCGCGCCGTCGATCGACGAGCCGCTGGGGTGGCGGGACCGGGCGCTCCTGGAACTCGGCTACGGCGCCGGGCTGCGCGTCTCGGAGCTGTGCGGACTCGGGCTGACCGACCTGGTGCTCTCGGAGGGGCTGGTACGGGTGCTGGGGAAGGGGAGCAAGGAGCGGCTCGTGCCGATCGGCCGGAGCGTCCTGGGGTCGGTGTCGGTGTACCTGCACACCCTCCGCCCGACGCTGGACCGGGGCGCGTCGAAGCAGCGGGTCTTCCTCAACAACCGCGGCCAGCCGCTCTCGCGCGTCGGGGCGTGGGGCATCGTCAAGCGCGCGGCGCGGCGCGCCGGCATCGCCAAGACGGTCACGCCGCACACATTGCGTCACTCCTTCGCGACTCACCTGCTGGAGGGCGGTGCCGACCTACGGGCCGTCCAGGAGATGCTCGGGCACGCCGACCTCTCCACGACCCAGATCTACACCCACGTCGACCGCGAATACCTCCGCTCGGTCCACCGCCAGTACCATCCGCGCGGCTAGGCCATCCGCCGTTCCGGCACCAGCACGTTGGCCAGCAGCAGCCCCGCCACCAGCCCGGCGCCGATGAGCACCATCGTGAACGCCGTCTCCACGCCGGTGACCACCTCGCGGTCCAGCAGCGAGGAGAGGCTGCGGAACCCGATGGACCCAGGCACCAGGAGGAGGATGCCGGGCACCAGCGTCACGGAGGCGGGGCGGCGCAGCGCGTAGGCGTACAGGTTGCTGGCCACGCCGACGGTGAGCGCGCCGACGAACGCCCCGAGCTCGGGCCCGAACGCGGTGGAGCCGACCCGGCTCCCCGCGATGCCGAGCGCGCCGGCCAGGAGAATCCAGACCGCGTCGCGCGCATGGGCCCGAAAGAGCACGGCGAAGCCGAGCGGTGCGGCCACCAGCGCGAGCCACCAGGTCCAGTCGGGCAGCGCCTCCGGCCGGACGCGGCTCGCGTAGTCGCCGAACGTGAGGATCACCGTCTGGCTGCCGATCGCGACGCCGAAGCCGATGACCAGGAAGAGCATGATCGCACCGCTCAGCCGCGCGGTGCCGCTCGCGAGGTGACCGGAGGAGAGCTCGGTCATCGCCGTGGTGAGCGTGAGCCCCGGGATGAGCACGATCAGTCCTGCCAGGGTGCCGACGTAGACGCTGTAGTGGGGGAGCACCGTCGCCGCGGCGGCCGCGATGAACGACGCGCTGAACGCCGTCAGGAAGGGGAACACCCGCCCCAGCGCCGGGAGCCGTCCGGCCGCCATCAGGAAGATCCCGATCACGAGCCCGATGACGCCCGCGACCAGCGCCTCGCGGAGTCCGCCCCCGAGAAAGCGCGAGGCCGCGCTCGAGCTGAGTCCGAAGGCGAGCATCGTCGTCACCGGCCCGTATCGCGGCGGCTCGGCGTGGACGCGCTCCAGGTCGGCCGAGCCCTGCGCCAGGGTCAGGCGGCCGCCGACCACTTCCCGGATGATGTCCTCGACGTCGGCGCTCTTGCCGAGGTCCACGTCGCCGGGCTCGACCCGGATGAGGTGGATGCTCTGGCGCTCGAGGAGCCCGAAGGAGGCCATGAACGACGTGGGGGTGGAGAAGAACTGCGCCGTGAGGTTGAGGCGGCGGGCAACCTCGCCGAGCGCGCTCTCGACGCGATGGGCGGGATAGCCGTATGAGTGCATTGCCCGGGCGAGTCGCAGGACGAATCCTACCGCATCACGGTTTTCGGACGGAAGGGCGTCGGGCGTGGCGGAGTCAGTCATGGGCTCAGGCAGTCGAGAATCGTAAGTACTGATGGGGCAAACATATACCATTTCCGGTCATTCACCAAGTCGGCGGAGGTGGCAGCCCTTCGCCGCAATCTGAAACTTTCCCCCATTGGTGGCCGTCTCTATCTGAAACATCTCCTGTTCGGCTCTCCGTGGGGGACCCCATGACTCGATACTGGATCAAGATCACGCTCGGAGCCCTCCTGATCTTCGCGATCGGGATGGCCATCAACTTCGGTGTCCGGAAGGGAGTCAGCACCGTCCACACCGTCATCGAGACCGCCGACCCCATCTCCATTCCCATTCGCTTCGCCACCTTCCGCGTGGACGGCGTCGCGCTTGGCAAACTCCGCGAACTCAAGCTCCTCCGCACCGCGCCGAAACAGGTGTCGGCGGCGGAGATCAGCGTACGGCTCGACAGCGCGGCGTACGCCGACCGGCTCTCGGCGTGCACGCTGCGCATCGACGACGTCGAGAAGATCGACGAGCGGACCACGTTCGTCTGCGTCACCTCGGACAACCCGGGCATGCCGGGCGCCTTCGAACCCTTCGGCGAGGTCAAGGTCGAAGGCACCGACATCGTCCTGCCCCTGCTGCTTCCCGCCGCCGCGGTGCGAGACTTCCGCAGCCAGGGCGTCGACAGCGCGGCCGCCGCCGCGGAGGCGGCGGTGCAGGCGGCCGAGTCCCTGGCCGTCAGCCCTGTCGCCCCACCGGCCCCGGTGCCGGCGGCGCCCAGGACGGGAACGACTCCGGCGTCGCCCTGAGGTATCGCACGCCGGTCCCGCGCGTTATACTCCGACTCTTCGCCCGCCCCGGACCGGGGCGGGCGCTGTGCGTCTCCCACCCTCAGCCACGGATTCCCGCATGCTGCTGAACGCCGTCCTCCTCCTTGCCACGCTCCAGCAGGGCGCGCCCCAGCAGGCGCCTCCCGCGCAGGCGCCGTCGCCGATCGCCCGCCTCGAGGTCCTCCCGGGGACGTCGCTGCAGATGCCGGCCGGTGACACCCTCCGCCTGAGCGCCCGCGCCCTCGACGCGAACGGGCAGCCGGTCCCCGACGCCACGATCCGCTACTTCGGCGCGGGGGGACGGTTCGAAGGCACCGTGGATTCGACCGGACTCATCCGGTCGGGCTCGACCGGGACACTGGCCGTCACCGTGATGGCCAGGGTGACCGGCACGAAGGCGGTCGTCGAGCGGGTGGAAGTCCAGATGGTGCCGGGTCCGGCGGCGCGGGTCGTGGTGGCGCCGCAGGTCACGAAGCTCGTGACCGGCCAGCGGCTCCGGCTCACGGCCACCAGCTACTCGCAGGCGGGGGACGAGCGCGACGACAAGATCGCGTGGAAGAGCTCGGCGCCCGGCGTGGTGCGCGTCTCGGAGGACGGCGTGGTGAACGCGGTCGCCCCGGGGCGGGCCACGATCACCGCCGGGGCCGGCGCCGCGGTCGCGTCCCTCCCGGTGCAGGTCGTGGCGAACACGATCGCGCGGGTCGAGGTGTCGCCCGCGCGGATCGAGGCCCGCACCGGCGACGTGGTGGAGTTCAAGGTCAAGGCGCGCGACGCGCAGGGCAGGGAGATCGCCGGGCTCGTGCCCTCCTGGACGTTCGCGCCGGGCAGCGGTGAGATCACGCCGGCCGGCCGGTTCGTCGGTTACACCGCCGGGGAGTACTTCGTCACGGTGAGCTTCGGGGCGAGCAGCGCCGAGGCGGCCGTCACGCTCCGGCCCCGCGACGTGCGGCGCCCCGCGGCGGTGGTCGGGCGCTTGCCCCGCACGCGCTTCACCACCGAGGAAGTCTGGGTCATGCCCGACGGCAAGCACGCCTTTCTCGGCAGCGGCAGCGGCGGCGACGTCCTCTACGCGATCAACATCAGCGATCCGGCGGCGCCGGTGGTCACGGACTCCCTCGTGCTCAACACGCGGCGCGTCAACGACGTGATGTCCACGCCGGACGGGAAGTTCATCGTCTTCACGCGCGAGGGCGCGGCCGACCGCAAGAACGGCATCGTCATCGCATCGACCGAGGATCCCGAGCACCCCAAGGTGATCGCGGAGTTCACCGAGGGCGTCACCTCCGGCGTCCACTCGGCCTTCGTGTACAAGCAGGACAAGTACGGCACCAACGTCTTCCTGACGAACGACGGCACCGGCGCCATGCACGTCATCAACATCGATGACCCGTACCACCCGAAGGAGATCGCGCAGTGGCGCACCGACCGGCCGGACGCCGGGCGGACGCTGCACGATATCGACGTGCAGGACGGGCTCGCCTACCTGAGCTACTGGAACGACGGCCTGGTCATCCTCGACGTCGGCAACGGGATGAAGGGCGGCACGCCGAGCAACCCGGTGCTGGTGAGCCAGTACAAGTACGACCTGAACGCGCTGTACGCGCAGGTGGAAGCGGTCGGCGGGCCCGGCTTCATCCGCGGCACGCACACCGCGTGGCGCCACAAGAACTACGTCTTCATCGCGGACGAGGTGTTCCCGGCGGCGGGGGTCAAGGGCGCCAAGGACGCCTCGGCGTTTCGCGCGTACGGCCGCCTGCAGGTCCTCGACGTGAGCGACATCGCGAAGCCGAAGTCGGTGGCGTGGTACGAGCCGGAATACGGCGGCGTGCACAACATCTGGGTGGCGGGCGACACGCTCTACATGGGCGCGTACAACGCCGGCTTCCGCGCGTTCGACGTCTCCGGCGAGCTGCTCGGCGACCTCCGCGCGCAGGGCCGCGAGATCGTGCACGTGAACACGGCGGACATGGAGGGCAGCACGAAGAACACCGCCATGACCTGGGGTGTGGTGGTGAAGGACAACCTCGCGTATGTCAACGACATGCTGAACGGCCTCTGGATCATCCGGATCGAGCCGAAGCGGGCGGCGCCCGCCACGCCGTAGCGGCGGGTGGTCGGTGGTGCAGCGGGGCGGGGCAGCCGAGGGATGGCTGCCGCCGCCCCGTCTGCGTTTTCCGGAGGGGGAGAGGGCAGGGTTTCGCGCGCCGGCAGGGGGCGGATTTCCAGCGGGTTGGGGGGCCGGAATTCGGACGGTTGGCCCCCCTTGCGTGGGGCGGGGGTGCCGCTTAGGTTTGCGCTCCCTTCGAGGTTGGGTAAGGTGTTGGGGGTTGGGTGGTTCGGGTGGCTCAGGCAGGTGGTTCCCACCGCTGGTTGCTCCCCACTTGACTCACCGCCGGACCTCAACTAAGATTGGGGGCTCGCCGATAATCGGCGAACTGAATTTGACGAACGCTCTTTGACAAATGATGTGAACCAGAGGTGATCGGAGTGCGGACCCTATGATCCGGACGGCGCAGAGGTCGGCCGGGGATGGGTAAACTACTCTGACCAAATGATTCGGACGACAAGAACACAGTCGTTCGGAATGAGTCGATCTAAATTCTTCATTGGAGAGTTTGATCCTGGCTCAGGACGAACGCTGGCGGCGTGCCTAACACATGCAAGTCGCACGGGACCCGCAAGGGTTCAGTGGCGGACGGGTGCGTAACACGTGAGGAACATGCCTATCGGCGGGGGATAGCCGGCCCAACGGCCGGGTAATACCGCGTACGCTCACTGGGGGGCATCCCCTGGTGAGGAAAGCAGCAATGCACCGATAGAGTGCCTCGCGGCCTATCAGCTAGTTGGTGAGGTAATGGCTCACCAAGGCTACGACGGGTAGCTGGTCTGAGAGGATGATCAGCCACATTGGGACTGAGACACGGCCCAGACTCCTACGGGAGGCAGCAGTGGGGAATCTTGCGCAATGGCCGAAAGGCTGACGCAGCGACGCCGCGTGTGGGATGACGGCCTTCGGGTTGTAAACCACTGTCGGAAGGGACGAATGGCCCGCAAGGGCAGTGACGGTACCTTCAAAGGAAGCACCGGCTAACTCCGTGCCAGCAGCCGCGGTAATACGGAGGGTGCGAGCGTTGTCCGGAATCACTGGGCGTAAAGGGCGCGTAGGCGGCCCGGTAAGTAGGGGGTGAAATCTTGCGGCTTAACCGCAAGGCTGCCTTCTAGACTGCCAGGCTCGAGCACAGTAGAGGCAGGTGGAATTCCCGGTGTAGCGGTGGAATGCGTAGAGATCGGGAAGAACATCAGTGGCGAAGGCGGCCTGCTGGACTGTAGCTGACGCTGAGGCGCGACAGCGTGGGGAGCAAACAGGATTAGATACCCTGG
>CAYUOK010000022.1:0-12369 GCA_964446395.1 uncultured Gemmatimonadaceae bacterium
CAGCAGGATCTCGTCGATCGCCTCGATCGGCAGCGCCCCGGTGGCCGGCTCCTCGCGCGCCAGCTCCTCCCGCACCACCGCCCCGAAGGCGATTCGCTCGATCGGTGTGGTGGGGTAGGGGAAACAGGCGCGCACCGTTCCCCGCCGGACCAGGTAGGCCCGGTCGTCGCCGAAGACCCCCGGATCGCGGTACACGAACGTCAGCAGGTCCACCGCCGCGCGGGAGCGCGCCGTGGCCGCCAGCAGCCATTCGAGGTGCTCGAACCGCTCGCGCCACCGGGCCGCGCGCTCGAAGTCCTGCGCCAGCGACGCCTCCTGCATGGCGGCGATGGCCTTGTCGATCGGCTGGACGGTGCGGCCCTCCAGGAAGGCGACCGCCGTGTCGATCCGCCTGCGGTAGTCCGGCTCGCTCACCAGGCCGGCGCAGGGCCCGGCGCACTGCCCGAGCTCGTGGCGGTGGCAGGCCGCCTGTGTCGCGGCGGTGAAGAGGTCGCCCTGGTCGGCGAAGACGATCGGCATCCGCGCCTCGCAGTCGCGGAGGCCGAGGAGGTCGTTCAGGATGCGGACGCCCTCGGCCACGCGCGCCGGCGAGCGGAATGGGCCGTACACCTTCGCGTCCTGCCGGCCGATCGTGGCGCCCTGGTACACCTTGGGGGCGGGGGAGTCGAGGATCTTCACGAACACGGCGCGCCGGGTCCGGTTCATGGCCACGTTGAACGGGGGGCGGTGCTGGCGGATCTGCCGGAGCTCGCCGAGGCAGGCGGCGAATTCACTGTGGACGTAGTCCCAGGTGATGTCGCCGGCGGCGTGAAGGATGCGCGCCGCCTTGTCCTCCGGGAAGCTCGCCCGGAAGTACGACATGAGCCGCGCGCGGAGCCGCTTTGCCTTTCCGACGTACAGCAGGCGCCCCGCGGGGTCCGTCATCCGGTACACCGCGGGCCGGTTCTCCGCCATCAGGCGCACCCGCTCCCGGAGGGCGCCGAGGTCGGCGGAGGCGAGCGGGAGCGCGGCGAGCTGGGACATCAGGCCTGGCAGCGGTGGCAGAAGACGGTGATTCGCGCGTCGAGCGCGTGCGTGCCGGCGAGCACGGTGCCGCACCGGACGCAGGGCTCGCCCTCGCGCCCGTACACCAGCAGCGAGAGCTGGAACTTCCCCTTGGCGCCGGTGCCGGTGCGGTAGTCGCGGACGGTGCTTCCGCGTCCGGACACGGCGGCCGACAGGATGCGGACGAGCTCGCGGTGCAGCGCCGTCCACTCCGGAGCCGTCAGCCGCACCGCCTCCCGCGACGGGTCGATGCCCGCGGCGAAGAGCGCCTCGTTCGCGTAGATGTTGCCGACGCCGGCCAGGAGCTTCTGGTCCATCAGCGCCTTCTTGATGGACTGCCGGGTGCGGCCGACCTTTGCCTGCATCGCGGCCGGGGTGAACTCCCGCGCCAGCGGTTCCGGGCCGACGGCGGCGTCGTACCGGGCCCACCCCTTCGCGTCGAGCCAGAGGAGCGTGCCGAGCCGCCGCACGTCACGATAGACGAGGGTGCGTCCGTCGTCCAGCGTGGCCCGGAGGACGGCGTAGCGCGCCTCCTCCTCGTTCAGCGGCCGGTCGTGGACCACGAGCGAACCGGTCATCCCCGGCTGCACCACGAGGCGGCGCGTGCCCATGACGAAGACGGCGTGCTTGGCCCGCCGGAAGAGGTCGTCCACTCGCGCGCCGGCCAGCCCGCGGAGGAGCGCGGGCCGGGTGACCCCGCGAAGGACATCGACGTGCGACAGCGCGGCGCGCACGACGGTCCGGCCCACGACGTCGGGCCGGATATCGCGCACGATGGTTTCGACTTCAGGAAGCTCGGGCATTCATGCCGTGGGCGCGCCGTTGTCGCTAGGGGTTCACGGTGATGGTCCCCACCATGGTGGGGTGGATGGTGCAGTGATACGCGTAGGTGCCCGGGGCGGTGAAGGTAAAGGTGAACGTCTCGCTGTCGCCGATGTTGCCGGAGTTGAAGGCGCCCAGGTCCGCGGTCACGGTGTGCGTCAGGCCGTCGTTGTTGCGCCACTTGACGGACTGCTTGGCGGCCAGGCTGAACGTCAGGTCGGGCGGATCGTAGGCGTTGGCGCCCAGGCCCGACGCGCCCGCGACGATCAGGACGTCCGGCGGCGTGGCGAGGGGCGGGCTGGTGGAGTCCTCCCCGCAGGCGAGGAGGGCCAGGGAACCGAGGGCGAGCAGGGTGGCGCGCATGGAAACCTCCCGGGGAAGGGAATCACCATCCGAACGATAATGTGACGTCCGCCGGCTGGCCCGCGCCACACCTCAATCCCCGCCCGGCCGCCCCGCTGCCCCGCTGCCCCGCTGCCGTTCCGCTTCCCGCCACCCGATGTCCCGCCGCCAGGTCTTCCCCTCGAACGTGATCGCCTCGGCGCCCTCCCTGCTCCGGGCCTGGGCCTCGCGGAAGGTGGGGGCCACCGCGGTCACGTTCAGCACCCGGCCTCCCGATGCGCGGAGCACGCCGTCGGCACCCCGGCTGGTGCCGGCGTGGAAAACGGTCACTCCCTCCGGCAGCCGATCGGGTATGGAAATCTCCGCCCCCTTCTCCGGGGCATCGGGGTAGCCGCGCGCCGCCAGCACCGTGGTGACCGAGGCCCCCGGCCGGACCGTCAGCGGCCCGGCCGGTTTTCCCTCGGCTACGCGGAGGAGCGCATCGGTGAGCCCTCCGGCGAGCAGCGGGAGCACGACCTGCGTCTCCGGATCGCCGAAGCGGCAATTGAACTCCACCACGAACGGCGCGCCCGACGGATCCACCATGATCCCCGCGTAGAGGCATCCCTGGAACCGGGCGCCGCGGCGGTCGAGTTCCACGAGGGCGGGGAGCATCACCTCGCGCCGCACCCGTTCAAGGAGCGCCGGCGTCGCGGGGGTGACGGGGGCGTAGGCGCCCATCCCGCCGGTGTTCGGTCCGGTGTCGCCCTCGCCGAGCCGCTTGTGGTCCTGAGAGGCCGGAAGCAGCGTGACCTCTTCCCCGTTCGTGAGGCCGAGGACGGAGAGTTCCTCCCCGACGAGGAAGGCCTCGATGACCACCGTCCGCCCCGCATCCCCGAACCGCCCCTCGCCCAGCATCGCCCGCACCGCGTCGGCCGCCTCCCGGCGGGTGGCGCAGACGATGGCGCCCTTGCCGGCGGCGAGGCCCGAGGCCTTGACCACCAGCGGCTCGGCGTGCGCGTCCACGTAGGCCAGCGCGCCGGCGAGGTCGGTGAAGGTCCGGCTTGCCGCGGTGGGGATGCCAGCGGCCTCCATCACGTCCTTCGAGAACGCCTTGGAGGCCTCGAGCGCGGCGGCAGCCGCCGACGGGCCGAAGGCCAGCCGGCCGCGCGCGCGGAGGCGGTCCGCCAGCCCGAGGGCGAGCGGCACTTCGGGTCCGATGACGGTGAGGTCGAACGCGCCGGACACCGCCGCCTCGGTCAGGCGGTCGATGTCGTCGGCGGGGATGGGGAGGAGCGTGGCGAGAGTGGCGAGGCCCGGGTTCCCGGGGGCGGCGCTGAGTCGGACGGCGGGGTCTTCACGGTGGAGCGCCCAGGCGATGGCGTGCTCGCGTCCCCCGCCGCCGACGATCAGGACCTTCACGCGCTGGAGCCGCGCTTCTGTGCGTTGCGGAACGCCTCGGCCGCCTTGCTCGCCGTGCTGCGGACGGCGTCGCCCACCTGCTGGCCGAAGTCCTTCGCTTCCTTGGAGTAGTAGTCCTTCGCGTCCTTCCAGTGCTCGCCGAGGGGCCGCTGGTCCTCGGGGCTGCCGCGGCGCACGTACTCGCCGGCCAGGATGCGCTCGTAGTCGCCCGCCGCCACCCACTTCTGGATTTCCGCCGCGCGCACGGTGTGCATCGGGTGGGTCACCCCGAGGGTGTGCAGCACCTTGTACACGACGTCGAGCCCCTCGTTCGTGTTGACGTACTCGTGCGCCTGGGCCATGAAGGCGTCGAGGTTGAGGTCGGCGTTGGTGAAGAACCCGCCGCGCACGCCGCCGGCCATCTTGAGGTCGAGCCGCTGTGCCACCATCACGTCCTGGCAGCCGAGCAGCCCGGCCCGGTCGGCGGAGAGCTCCGACTTCCGGCTCCACTCGAGGAACGCGAGCTTGACCGGCAGGAGGGCGATGCCCGCCAGCATCGGCAGCGCGCCGAGGCTCACGAGCGCCAGGATGGCGGCGATGGTGCGGTAGAGCGAGTGGCCGCTCATGACGTGCCCGAGCTCATGGGCCAGGAGGGTGCGGATCTCGTCTTCGTCGAGGATTTCCAGCGCGGCGGAGTGCAGCACGATGAACGGGTCGTCGATCCCGTACGCGCCGGCGTTGAAGATCGGGGTCTGGGTGACGTACACCTCCGGGATCTTGTCCCACCCGAAGGTGGTGCAGTTCTCGAGGTGCATCAGCCAGAGCCGGGGGAACTGGCTCGGGCCCACCCGGACGGCGTTGGCCTGGAAGAGCAGCCGGATGCCGCGCTCGCCGCCGAGGATGGCGAGGACCTTCCGGATGACTTCGTCCACGCCGGGGATGGCGCGGAGCGCCTGCAGCGCCGCCCGGTCGGCGGGATGCTCCCAGGTGACGGGGGCGATGTCCGGGAGCGTGCGGCGGGGCCGCGGGGCTGGGAGGTTCGACATGTCAGGACCTGGTTAAGGGATCCCGCCCTTACGCCCGGCGGGCCCTGCTTGTTTCAGAATGATACACCAGGCTCACCGCCTCAGGTCTTGAGCGCCTGGTCGAGGTCGGCGACCAGGTCCTCCACGTCCTCGATGCCGCAGCTGAGCCGGAGCAGCGAGTCGGTCAGCCCCATCTTTTCCCGCAGGGCGGGGGGGACGGAGGCGTGGGTCATCGTGGCGGGGTGCCCCATCAGGCTCTCCACGCCCCCGAGCGACTCGGCGAGCACGAAGATCCGGGTCCGCTCCGCGATGCGGCGCGCGCGCGCCGCGTCGCCGACGTCGAACGAGATCATCCCGCCGAAACCGCTCATCTGCCGTTTGGCCAGTTCGTGCTGCGGGTGGGAGGGGAGGCCTGGGTAGTAGACTCGCTGCACGTCCTTCCGCTCGGAGAGCCACTGCGCCACCACCCGGCCGTTGGCGTCGTGCTGCCGCATCCGGAGCAGCAGGGTCTTGGTGCCGCGGAGCGCCAGGAAGCAGTCCATCGGCCCCGGCACGGCGCCCGCCGCGTTCTGGATGAAGCCGAACTGCTCGGCGAGGTCGTCGCGCCTGGTGAGAAGCAGGCCGCCCACCATGTCGCTGTGGCCGTTGAGGTACTTGGTGGTGCTGTGGAGCACGACGTCGGCGCCGACTTCGAGCGGGCGCTGGAAGATCGGCGTGGCGAAGGTGTTGTCCACCGCGAAGAGGTAGCCGTGCGCCTGGGTGAGGTCGCCCACCGCCGAGAGGTCGGTGAGCTGCATCATCGGGTTGGTGGGCGTCTCGCAGTAGATCATCCGCGTCTCGGGCCGGAGCGCGGCCTCGATGTTCCGGATGTCCCGGCTGTCCACGAAGCTGAACTTCAGTCCGAAGCGGGTGTAGATCCGCTCCATGAGGCGATGGCTGCCGCCGTACATGTTCTCGCCGCAGACGACGTGGTCCCCGCTCTTGAGCACCTTGAGCAGGGCGTCGAGCGCCGCCAGCCCCGACCCGTACGCGAAGCCGTGCGTCGCGCCCTCGAGCGCCGCCACGTTCCGTTCGAGGGCCTGCCGGGTCGGATTGTCGGTGCGGGCGTACTCGTACCCCTTGTGCCGACCGACCCCTTCCTGGACGTACGTGGAGGTCTGGTAGATCGGGGTCATCACCGCGCCGGAGAGCGGCTCCGGCACCTGCCCGGCGTGCACGGCCCTGGTGCCCAGCTTCGTTTCGAGGTCGTGCGGGAGAATCTGAGTCATGGATCACACCGGTTGAGGTGAAGGAACCTTATGAGGGAGAAGGCGTTGCGGCAAGGCACCGCGTTGAGAATTGCCCCCCGCCGCCGTACCTTCCACCTGTGCCGAACGCCACCGATCCCGCCACTCCCTCCGCCGTCGCCCAATGCCTCGTCGTTGATGACGACCCCCAGGTTCGCGACGCGCTGGCGCGGGTCGTGGAATCCCAGGGGCTGACCTGCCGCTCCGCCGATTCCGGCGACGCCGCCCTCGCGGTCCTGGCGGAGCACGGCGAGGTGGCGATCCTCATCAGCGACATCCGGATGGAGGGGATGGACGGCGTGGCGCTCCTGGAGGAGGTGCGCCGCCGCTTCCCCGACACGGCCGTGATCATGCTCAGCGCCGTGGACGACGTGCAGATCGCGGTGGACTGCCTCAAGAAGGGCGCGCTGGACTACATCGCCAAGCCGATGACCCTCGGCGAGGTGCAGGTCCGGGTCGCCAAGGCGCTCGAGAAGCGCGAACTGACGCTCCAGAACCGCTACTACCAGAGGCACCTCGAGCAGGAAGTCCGGCGCCAGCGGGCCCGGATCCAGGAACTCTTCCTCGAGGGGGCGCAGACGCTGGCGCACGCGCTCGAGGCCAAGGACGCGTACACCCGCGGCCACTCCAAGCGGGTGCGCGAGTACGCCGTCCGCACGGCGGTGATGCTCGGGTACACCGGGGAGTTCCTCGACGACATCCGGCTCGGCGCCGAACTCCACGACATCGGCAAGATCGGCACGCGCGAGTCGGTCCTGAACAAGCCCGGCCCATTGACGCCCGACGAATTCCGTCACATCACCGAGCACACCGTCCTCGGTGAGCGGATCCTGGCGCCCCTGGCCCGCGACCGCCCGGTCGTGCTCCGCATCGCCCGGTCGCACCATGAGCGGCTCGACGGCACCGGATTCCCCGACGGGCTCGCGGGCGAGGCGATTCCGGTGGAGGCGCGAATCGTGGCGGTGGTGGACGCCTTCGACGCGATGACCACCAATCGCGCCTACCGTGACTCGTTCGTGCCCGACAGCGCCTTCGAGGAGCTGCGCCGCTGCGCCGGCCGGCAGTTCGAGGAGGCGATCGTGGACGCGTTCTGCACCGCGTTTCCCGATCCGGCCCGGCTCCCTATCCACGCCTGACGCCCGCCCGCCGCGGGGGAATTTCGATGAGCGACACGCTGATGGTGAGTGTCTCGGGAATGCGGGGGATCGTGGGAAAGGACCTCACCCCCGAGCTGGTGGCGCGGCACGCCGCCGCCCTTGGCGCGTGGGCCGCGGGGCACGGCGCCCCTCGCGTCGTGCTCGGCCGCGATGCGCGCACCAGCGGACCGATGTTCGCGCGGGCGGCCACGGCGGGACTGATGTCGGTGGGCGTCGAGGTGATCGACATCGGCGTGGTGCCGACGCCGACGCTGCAGCTCGCGGTGGAGCACCATCACGCCGGCGCCGGCCTGATGCTCACGGCGAGCCACAACCCGGTCGAATGGAACGCCCTCAAGCTGGTCGGGCCGGACGGGATCTTCCTCGACGGCGAGTCGGGCGCGGCGGTGCGGGCGCTCGCCGAAAAGGACCCGCCACGCGCGGGCTGGGACTCCGTCGGCGCGGTCCGGGAGGACCGCGACGCGATCGCCCGCCACCTCGACCTCGTACTGAAGCTCCCCATGGTGGACGTCGGCCGGATCCGCGCCCGGCGCTTCCACGTGGCGCTGGACTGCGTGCGCGGCGCGGGCGGCACCTCCATCCCCCCGCTGCTCGAGGCGCTGGGGTGCCGCGTCTCGGCCATCAACCTCGAGACCGACGGCCGCTTTCCCCGCCCGCCGGAACCGCTGCCCGAGAATCTCGGCGACCTCTCCCGGCTCGTCCGGGAGTCGGGGGCCGACATCGGGATGGCGGTGGACCCCGACGTGGACCGCCTGGCGCTGGTGAACGAACGCGGGGAGCCGATCGGCGAGGACTACACCCTCGCGTTCGCGGTCCGTGCCGTGCTCCGCGGCCTCAAGGCGGGCTCCGGCGCCCCGGCCGTCGTGGTCAACCTCTCCACCAGCCTGGTGGTGGAGGACGCCGCCCGCGAGCACGGCGCGCGGTTCTTCCGGGCTCCCGTCGGCGAGGCGCACGTGGCCCGGATGATCCGGGACGAGGGGGCGGTCGTCGGGGGGGAGGGGAACGGCGGGGTGATCCTGCCCTCGGTCCACATCGGGCGGGACGCCCCAGTGGGGGTGGCCCTTATCTTGCAACTTCTGGTCGAGTCGGGGCAGACGGTTTCCGGGCTCGTGGCGGCCGCTCCCCGCTATCACATTGTCAAGGCGAAGGCTCCGCGTGGGGCCGACCTGGCCCCGGCGTACCAGGCGCTGCGAAAGCGTTTCGCAGATGCCACGGTGGACGACCGTGACGGATTGCGGCTCTCCTGGCCGGACCGCTGGGTACATTTCCGTCCTTCCGGCACCGAACCGATCATCCGGTTCATCGCCGAGGCGCCGACCGCCGCCGATGCCGAGCAGTTGATCGACGCCTGCAGGACGCTGTTGAGCTGAACCGAGGGAGTCGGATTATGTGCGGAGTTGTCGGGTACGTGGGACCACGGCAGGCGGCGACGCTCCTCCTCGACGGGCTGCGGCGGATGGAGTACCGCGGGTACGACTCCGCCGGCATCGCGGTGATCAACGGCACGGGCGTCAAGATCCACAAGGCCGCCGGCAAGCTCTCCAACCTCGAGAAGCAGGTGGCGGGCAACCTCCCCACGGGCACGGTCGGCATCGGCCACACTCGCTGGGCCACGCACGGCGCCCCCACCACCCCGAACGCCCATCCCCACACCGACCAGTCGGGGCGGATCGCCCTCATCCACAACGGCATCATCGAGAACGCCGGCTCGATCCGGAAGGCGCTCCTCAAGCGCGGGCATACCTTCACGTCCGAGACCGACACCGAGGTGCTCGCGCACCTGGTCGGCGAGCTCTACCAGGGGAGCCTCGAGGAGGCCGTCGCCGCCGCGCTCCGCGAGGTGGAGGGAGCGTACGGCATCGCGGTGATCTCCGCGGACGAGCCCGACGTCCTGGTGGCGGCGCGGAACGGCTCTCCCCTCATCGTGGGGATCGGCGAGGACGAGCGGTTCGTGGCGTCCGACGCCTCGCCGCTGCTCGACCACACCCGCTCCGTCGTGTACCTCGACGACGGCGAGATGGTCATCCTGACCCGCGACGGCTACCGGGTCCGGGACCTGGACGTCAAGCAGATCGACAAGCCGGTCAACCAGATCGACTGGGACCTGGCCACGATCGAGCGGGGCGGCTTCGAGCACTTCATGCTCAAGGAGATCTACGAGCAGCCGGAATCGCTGGGCAACACGCTCCGCGGGCACCTGCTCGAGGACGAGGGCACGGCCCGCGTCAGCGGCCTGAACATGACGGACGACGAGCTGCTGGGCATCGAGCGGATCATCATCACGGCCTGCGGCACCTCCTGGCACAGCGCGCTCATCGGCGAGTACATGCTCGAGGAGCTGGCGCGGGTGCCGGTCGAGGTCGAGTACGCCTCGGAGTTCCGGTACCGGAACCCCGTCGTCAGCGACCGGACGCTGGTCATCGGCATCAGCCAGTCGGGCGAGACGGCCGACACGCTCGCGGCGATTCGCGAGGCCCGGCGCCGCGGGGCGCGGACCATCGGCCTGGTGAACGTGGTGGGCAGCACCATCGCGCGGGAAGTGGACGGCGGCACGTACCTGCACGCCGGGCCCGAGGTGGGCGTGGCCTCCACGAAGGCGTTCACCAGCCAGGTGGCGGCGCTGGCCCTCCTGACGCTCCGGCTCGGCCGGCTGCGCAACCTGAGCATCCTGCAGGGGCGCCAGTTCATCCAGGCGCTCACCGCCCTCCCCGGACAGATCGAGCAGATCCTGGCCAAGGCCGACGAGGTCAAGATCCTCGCCGAGCGGTTCTTCACCGGCAACCACGCCCTCTACCTCGGGCGCGGCGTCAACTTCCCGGTGGCGCTCGAGGGCGCGCTCAAGCTGAAGGAGATTTCGTACATCCACGCCGAGGGCTACCCGGCGGCGGAGATGAAGCACGGGCCGATCGCGCTCATCGACGAGAACATGCCGGTGGTCTTCATCGCCCCGCGCGACGCGGTGCACTCGAAGATCGTGTCGAACATCGAGGAGGTGAAGGCGCGCGGCGGCAAGGTGCTCGCCGTCTGCTCCGAGGGCGACACCGAGATCGAGCGCCTGGCCGACGCGACCTTCACGATCCCCCAGACGCTCGACCTGCTCACCCCGATCCTGACGATCATTCCGCTGCAGCTGCTGTCGTACTACGTGGCCGTCCGCCGCGGCTGCAACGTGGACCAGCCCCGCAACCTGGCCAAGTCGGTCACGGTCGAGTAGCGGGGAGTGCGCGTCGTTCTCCAGCGGGTCTCCCGCGCCAGCGTGACCATCGGCGGCCGGGTGACCGGCGCCATCGGCCGCGGATTCCTCCTCCTGGCGGGGTTCCACGCGAGCGACACCCCCGACCAGCCCGACTGGATGGCCGCCAAGATCGCCGGCCTCCGTCTCTTTCCCGATGACGACGGCAAGATGAACCGCGGCCTGGCCGACGTGGACGGCGCCGTCCTCGTGGTCAGCCAGTTCACCCTCTACGGCGACACCGAGCGCGGGCGCCGGCCCTCCTTCATCGAGGCCGCCCGCCCCGAACTGGCCATCCCGCTCTACGAACGGTTCCTGTCGCAGTTGCGCGCCGCCGGCCTCCGCGTGGAGGCGGGGGAGTTCGGCGCCGACATGCAGGTGGAGCTGCTGAACGACGGCCCCGTCACCCTCATCCTCGAGCGCTCCGCATGACCCGACTCGTGCTCGCGTCTGCGTCCCCCCGCCGCCGGCAGCTCCTCGAGATGCTCGGCATCCAGGTGGAAGTGCGCCCCTCCGCCGTGCCGGAGGTGCACCGGCCCGGCGAGGCGCCGCGGGATTACGCGCTCCGGCTGGCCCACGACAAGGCGCGCGCCGTGCCCGGCCACCTCGTGCTGGCGGCGGACACCACGGTGGTGCTGGACGGAGAGCTGCTGGAAAAGCCGGCGGACGAGGACGACGCGGTGCGGATGCTGCTCCGGTTGCAGGGGCGGACGCATGAGGTGGTGACCGCCGTGGCGCTCCGGGCCGGCGAGACGGTGTTCGAGGCAGTGGACGTGACGGCGGTGACCTTCCGCCCGGCGCGCGAGGGAATGCTCCGCGCATACGTGCGGACCGGGGAGCCGATGGACAAGGCGGGGGCGTACGGTATCCAGGGCTACGGCGCGGCGCTGGTGGAGCGGATCGACGGGGACTTCTTCGGCGTGATGGGGTTGCCCATCAGGCTGGTGCTGGACCTGCTGGCGGAGGCGGGGTTCCCCTACGAATTTCCAAAGCGATAGCTTATGAGTCCTCAGTCCGCAGCCGAAGCACCTCGACCTTCCCGGCCCTCCCCTTGATCTCGATCCCTTCGGCCCGCTCCATGGCGGGCTTCTTCTTGCCCAGCTGCCGGTAGAAGGCGTCGGTGACGAGGATTTCGCCCGGCGCGGCGGCCGAGCAGAGGCGCGAGGCCACGTTGACGGCGTCGCCGATGACGGTGTACTCGAGCCGCCGGTGGCTGCCGATGTTGCCGGCGAAGACCTCGCCGTAGTTGATGCCGATGCCGACGCTGATGGTCGGGCGGCCCTGCGCGGACCACCGCTTGTTGATGTCGCGCACGGCGCGCTGCATCCCGAGCGCCGCGTGGAGGGCGCGCTCGGCGTCGTCGGGATGCCGGATCGGCGCGCCCCACTGCGCCATGATGGCGTCGCCGATGAACTTGTCGAGCGTGCCGCCGTGCTCGAAGATGACGTCCACCATCTCGGTGAAGTAGGCGCTGAGGAGCCCCGCGATCGCGTCCGGCGGCATCGACTCCGCCAGCGCGGTGAACCCCCGGATGTCGCTGAAGAGGATGGTCAGCGGCTGCCGCGCGCCGCCGAGCTGCACGGCGCCCTGCCGCCCGGCGATGTCCGCCGCCACCGACGGCGCGAAGTAGCGCTCGAAGTTGGCGCGGGTGGCCGCCTCGCGCTGGGCCTCCGCCGCCGAGCGGGCCGCGCGGATGCCGCCGGCGGCGATCCCTCCGAACGCGACGAGGAACTGCAGGTCCTCCTCGGTGAAGCTCCCCGGCGTCGCGAGGTTGTCCACGTAGAGGAGGCCGAGGACCTGGTCGCCCTCGGCCAGGAGGGGGGCGCACATCGCGCCGCGCACGCTCTGCTGCACCACCGACTTCCCGGTGAACCGCTCGTCCGCCGCCGCGTTGTCGGTCTGCAGCGCCACGCGCTCCTCCACGGCCTTCCGCGCGATCGACTGCGGCACCCGCAGGCTCTCGGCGCCGCCGAGCCGGCTGCGCGACGCCGCGGGCACGAGGTCGCCGCTGGCCGGGTCGCGGAGCAGGATGGCCACGCGGTCCACGTTCAGCACCTGGAAGGTGGTCTCCGCCACCGTGT
>CAYUOK010000023.1:0-12263 GCA_964446395.1 uncultured Gemmatimonadaceae bacterium
GTTACCTGAACTTTACCGGGACGTTGCAATGCGCCTCCTGCCGCGGGACGAACGCTTCTTCGATCTCTTCACCAAGGTCGCCACCCTCAACGTCGAAGCCGCCAAGCAGTTGAAGGTGCTCCTCGGCACCGAGATGGACCGCCGACTCCCCATCGTGGAGTCCATCAAGCGACTGGAGCACGAGGCGGACATCGTCACCCACGAGGTGGTGACCCGGCTCGACCGCTCCTTCATCACGCCGCTCGACCGCGAAGACATCCACATGCTGGCCTCGCGGCTCGACGACGTGATGGACCTGATGGACGGCTGCTCCCGGAAAGTCCAGGTGTTTCACGCCGGCGACGCCCCGAAGGGCGCCATACTGCTGGCCGAGACGATCGTCGGCGCCACCGAACAGCTGCTGGTTGGCGTCCAGCACCTCGACAAGTCACGACACGGCGAGGTCCTCGCGGCCTGCGTGAAGGTGAAGGGGCTCGAGGAGGACGGCGACGCGATCTATCACCAGTGGCTCGGCGACCTGTTCAAGGGCGACCCGGACCCGCTGCTGGTCATCCGCTGGAAGGAGATCTACGACACGCTGGAGAAGACCCTCGACTACGCCGAGGATGTCGCCAACGTGCTCGAGTCCATCTTCATCAAGCACGCCTGACCATGGACGCGTCCGTCGGGTTCGTCCTCGCCATCATCGGCGTGGCGCTGCTGTTCGACTTCATCAACGGCTTCCACGACAGCGCCAACTCCATCGCGACCGTCGTCTCCACCCGGGTCCTCTCCCCCGGCGTGGCCGTCTTCTGGGCGGCGTTCTTCAACTTCGTCGCCGCGTTCGTGGTGGGCACCGCCGTGGCCAAGACCATCGGCAAGGGCCTCATTCACCCATCCGCGGTGGACGCGAACGTCATCCTGGCCGCGCTGATCGGCGCCATCGTCTGGAACCTCATCACGTGGTGGCTCGGCCTCCCGAGCTCCTCGTCGCACGCCCTCCTCGGCGGGTATGGGGGCGCCGCGGTGGCCAAGGCAGGCGCCGGGGCCATCATCGCCTCCGGCTGGATCAAGCCGATCATCTTCATCGTCATCTCGCCGATGCTCGGCATGGCGCTGGGGCTGGGGCTCACCGTGGCCCTGTCGTGGGCACTCCGCAAGCAGAGTCCAGGACCGATGGACAAGCTCTTTCGGCGCCTCCAGCTCATCTCCGCCGCGCTGTACTCCCTGAGCCACGGGGCCAACGACGCGCAGAAGACGATGGGCATCATCGTGGGGCTGCTGGTGGCGACCCAGGCGCTCTTCCTGGGGCAGACCGGCTGGCTGAGCCACCTCTACCTGCCCAACGCCGATGAGATCCCGATGTGGGTCGTCCTGATCGCGCACACGGCGATCGCGCTCGGGACCGCGATGGGCGGCTGGCGCATCGTCAAGACGATGGGCACCCGGATCACGAAGCTCCGGCCCTTCGGCGGGTTCTGCGCCGAGACCGCCGGCGGCATCTCCGTGCTGCTCGCCTCGTCGCTGGGGGTCCCGGTCAGCACCACGCACACCATCACCGGCGCGATCGTCGGCGTCGGGGCGGCCAATCGCATGAGCGCGGTGCGCTGGGGCGTGGCCGGGACGATCGTCTGGGCCTGGATCCTCACCATCCCGATGAGCGCGGCCATCGCCGCCCTCACCTACCTGGCCATCCGCTAGCTGCCGCCGGGCGGATTCGCCCGGCCCCGGGCTATTTTTCGGGCGATGCAGCCGCATGCGCTCCTCCTCGCCGCCGGCAGCGGAACCCGGTTCGGCAGCAACAAGCTGCTGAGCCTCTGGCGCGGGCGCCCGCTGGTCAGCCACGCCATCGCGGCGGTCGCCGCGCTGCGTGACCAGGGCATCGTCGCCGACGCCGCCGCCGTCGTACGGGCGGGCGACCAACAGGTCACAGACCTCATCCGCCAGGCCGGCCTCCGATTGGTCGTGAACGCACAGCCCGAACTCGGGCTCTCGCACTCGCTCCGGCTGGGGCTGGGCGCGCTCGCCATGCTCGCGCCCCCGCCCGAGGGAGCCCTCATTTTCCTTGCCGATCAGCCTTGTGCCCCTCGCGAAGCGGCCGAGGAAGTGATCCGCGCCTGGCAGCTTGGCGGCGCCGCCGTGGTGCGGCCGCGCTACTCGGACGGTCCTGACGAGCCCGGCCACCCGGTGCTCCTCGACCGCGACGCGTGGGGACTCGCCGAGCGGCTCACCGGGGACCAGGGACTCGGCAGGGCGCTGTCGAACGCTCCCGGACTCGTGGTGCACGTGGACGTGGACGGCGCCAATCCCGACGTCGATACCCCCGCCGACCTCTCCCGCCTCGACACGCAACCCCGATGATCTTCGAATTCGGGGGTTCCCCTGAACTCGCCTCGCCCCGCGAGGCGGTCTGGCGGCACTTGCAGGACGGCGACCTGATGGCCGCCTGCACCCCGTCCACGCAGTCGTTCGAGGTGCGGGGACCGGGCCGGTACTCGGTCACGTGCAGCGTCGGCGCCGGGCTGGTTCGCGCGCACGTCGTCCTGGAAGCCGAGCTCCACGACCTCGTCCATCCGGAAAGCCTCCGCCTCCGCGCCACCGGCACGGCGCCCGGATCCACCCTCGACGTCGAGACCCTGGTCCGGCTCGAGGCGCTCGGGCCGGCGCGGACGCGCCTCACCTGGAGTTCGGTGACCGGTGTGCACGGCATGCTGGCCAAGTTCGGGCGCGGCATGATCGAGGACGTGCTCCGCCAGTTCACCGAGAAGTTCTGGACGAACGTGGCGGAGCGGGTGGCGGCTGCGCCCAGGAGCGGCGCGTATGCGCTGACCGCGGCGGAACTGCTCGCCCTGCCGGAGTCCACGGTCGAAGGGGCAGTGCTCCTCGCGGGCGTCGAGGTGGGCGCTCGGTCGCTGGCGAAGGGGCACCGTCTCGGCGCGGAGGACGTGGCGGTCGTCCGCCTGGCCGCCGAGGCAGGCGCGCTCCGCGAGCCGATCCGCCTGGCGTGGGTTGGAGCGCATGAGTTGCATGAGGCCGAGGCCGCAGGCATCCTCGCCGCGGCCGCGGCCGGGCCGGGCATCACGATCGGGACCGCGCGCCAGGGGCGGATCGACCTGGTCGCTGCGCACCGGGGCGTGCTGGCGATGTCCCTCGAGGGCGTGGAACGGATCAATGCGATCGACCCGCTCGAACTCTTCACTCGCTGGAATCACCAGCCGGTCGAGGCGGGCGAGGTGATGGCGAGCGTGAAGGCCGCACCCCACGTGGTGGACAGGGCTGCTGTCCTGGAGGGCGCCCGGCTGGCTGGCGAGCACGCCCCGCTGCTCACCGTGCGGCCGTACACCGGCGTCACGGTCGCAGCGATCGTGGCGGAGCCGCTTGGGCCCGAGGGCCGCGACCGATTCGAGGCGGCCTCCCGGCTGAGGGCGGAGTCGCTGGATGGGGTGTTCCTCGGCGTGCACGACCTCGACGCCGGCGACCCGACCGTCGCCGCACGAGACACGCTCGAGAACCTCGCCGTCCAGCAGCGGGCGGGCGTGCTGCTGATCGGCGGGGTGTCGGCCGGCGACCCGCTGGCGCCGATCTTCGCGGCACTCGAAGTGCTGGGCGGCGTGGTGTACCGGCGGGGCGTCCCCGCGCACCCGGGATCGATGCTCTGGCTCGGCCGGCTCGGCGACACACAACTCCTCGGCCTGCCGCGCTGCGGCGTCTTCGGCATGGCCACGGCGGCCGACCTGCTCCTGCCCCGGCTGATGACCGGGGAGACCTTCACGGCGGATTCCATCGCCTCCCTCGGCCACGGCGGGCTGCTTGGCCGGGAGATGCGCTCCAGGTTCCCGGCGTACGCGCGCGAGTTGCCCGAACCGCCCGCCTCTTGACCTCTCCCTCGTGAAGCGGGTTATTAGAGCCTGATGTCGCCTTCCACCGTCGCCGACGAACCCGTTACCGCCGCCTCCTTCGAGGTCTACCAGGTCCTGCCCAGGCAGAGCCTCTTCCGGCGCTTCCTGACGACGCAGCGCCACCTCTTCGGGCTCGTCTTCGGCGCGCTGTCGGTGGACGTCGAGCAGCGGAAGGGCACGCCCCGGGGGCGCGGGCTCGGGTTCCTCTTCCTCCGCGTGGTCAATGCGTTCACCCGGCCCTTCCTCGACCGGAGCCTGCGCGACCTGCCGTTCCCGGTGCAGCTGCGCCGGCGGCTGGAACGCCTCGGCCCCACCTACATCAAGCTCGGGCAGATCCTCAGCCTGCGCGAAGACATCCTGCCGAAGTCCATCACGCAGGAGTTGAAGCACCTCCTCGCGACCCTTCCCGCCGTCCCGTTCCCGGTCCTCTGCGAACTCATCACGCGCGACCTCGGCCGCCCGCTGGACGAGATGTTCCTGGCCATCGACGAGGTGCCGCTCGGGTCGGCCTCCATCGGACAGGTCCACCGGGCGACGACGCGCGACGGAGACCCGGTCATCATCAAGGTGGTGAAGCCCGGCATTCCCGCCATCCTGCGCCGCGACGCCAAGCTCCTGGCGCTGGCGGGCTGGACGCTGGAGCTCGTCTTCCCGCAGTACGGACCGCGGCGCATCATCAGAGAGTTCGCGGACTACACGTTGCGCGAGGTGGACCTGCGGCGCGAGGCCGACAACGCCGAGACGTTCGCGGCCAACTTCGCGGACGAACCGGACATCGTCTTCCCGTCCATCTACCGTGAATTCAGCGGCGAGCGCGTCCTGACGATGGAGTACTTCGACGGGCAGCGACCCGACTCGAAGAAGGTCCAGGCGATGTCGCACGAGGACCGCGAGCGACTGGTGGACCTCGGCGCGGAGGCCATCATCCGGATGATCTACAAGGACGGGTTCTTCCACGCCGACCTGCACCCCGGAAACCTGATCGTCCTCCCCGGCCCGAAGGCGGGGTTCATCGACCTCGGCATGGTCGGCCGGATGCACGACGAACTCCGCCGCACCCTGCTGTATTACTACTACGCCCTCGTCATGGGTGACGCGGAGAACGCCGCCCGGTACCTCTCGGCCGCGGCCGAGCCGGGCCGCGGCGGCGACCCGGCGGGATTCCGCCGCGACGTGGCCGAGATCTCGAGCCGGTGGCGGCGGAACGCGAATTTCGACAGCTTCTCCCTGGGCCAGCTCATCCTCGAATCGGTGAGCCGGGGAGCCGAGTATCGGATGTTCTTCCCGGTGGAGATGGTGCTGATGGTCAAGGCGCTGATCACCTTCGAGGGGGTGGGCCAGATCCTCCTGCCCGGATTCGACGTGGCGGAGGTCTCGAAGCGCCACGTTCGGCGGGTGTTCATCCAGCAGTTCAGCCCGGTGCGGCTCGCCCAGGAAGGGCTCCGCGGCGCCCCGGACCTGGTGGACGCCCTGGTCAAGATGCCGCTGCTGATCACGGAGGGGTTGCGGGTGATGGAAAAGACGGCCAAGCGGAGCAGCGAGAACCCCTTCGCGGGGCTTCGCGGCACGCTGATCGCCGGCTTCTCGCTGGTGGCCGGGGCGATCATCCTCGGTTTCGTCGGCCCGCAGGCCTGGCCGCTCTACGTGCCGTTCTTCGTCATCTCGCTCGTGCTGGCCGTCCGCAAGGGAGCCTGAGCCTTGCGCCCCCCCGCGCCGCTCCCGACCCACCCGCCGACCGAGCCGCCGGAGCCGTGGGAGCCGTTCGACCCCGAGTTCAGCCGGATGATGATGGACGAGGTGCTCGGGCCGATGCTCGACCACTACTTCCGCCCGGCCATTTTCGGGATGGACAACCTGCCGGCGGAGGGGCCGGTGGTCCTCGCCGCCAACCACAGCGGCAACGCCTTCCCGTACGACGCCATCATCCTCGACGCCGCGCTCTGGCGGCAGGACGGCTACGACCCGGCCAAGAAGCTTCGCGCGGTGTACGAGAAGGAGCTCTCGTACACCTGGTGGATGCGCCCGTTCGGGCTCGACGATTTCTGGCGACGCGGCGGCGGCGTGGACATGCTCTTCGACAACTTCGACCGCCTCATCAAGCGCGGCGACCGGATCCTGTACTTCCCGGAGGGAGTGCCGGGCATCGGGAAGGGCTTCAACCGCCGGTACCAGCTCCAGCGCTTCAGCACCAGCTTCGTCCTCCTGGCCGCCAAGCACCGCGCGCCGGTCATCCCTGTCTACATGGTCAACGCGGAGTGGATCAACCCCTTCGGGTACGTCTTCCCTCCGCTCGACCGGCTCATGCAGCGGTTCTTCGGGGTCCCGTTCCTGCCGCTGCCCGCCGGCATCCTGGCGATCATCTTCCCCTGGATCTGGTACCTCGCCTTCCCGGCCCGCACCATCTTCGTCCTCGGCCCGCCGATCGACGTGCGTCAGTACCTGACGCAGGCGGGGATGACGAACTTCGAGGAGCCGGACCGGCCGACGCTCCAGCGGACCGCCGAGCGGGTCCGGCAGGAGATGCAGCTCCAGCTCGACGCGCTGGTGAAGATCCACGGCCGGCGCCCGTACGACGCCCCGCACCTGTGGGCGGCGCTCAAGGCGGGATGGGGAAAGCTGCGGTGGGTGCTACCGACGGGCTGGCCGATTTCGTTCGTGCGGAGGTCGCGCGACCAGCATCGGCCGCCGGCGCGGAACGCGCTGCACCGGGTCCTGCGGGATTGGGACCTGATCGGGTTCTACCTGCCGCTCGGGTGGCCGCTGCTCACCCTGGCCAGGATGTTCCGGAAGCCTCCCTGCGGCTACCGCGGCGTGCCGCGGGCGGAGCGCGCCGAGCGCCAGGGGGCGTTCATGTGGCGCCTCTCGGATCGGCCGCTACCGCCGCGCCCCTCTCGACCGCCCCCCTGACGCCGGAGCAACCGGCATCTCGCTGGTGACCGCCACCTCGAACTGGTCGAGCGCCGTCGAGAACTGGCTGGTGACCGGGTCCCGCTCGCTGAACTGGTCCAGCCCGACGCTCGTCCAGATGTCCCGCGGCGAGTCCAGGATGTCCTCCCGCAACGTGATCCCGTACGGGGCCAGCATCGGGCCGATGGTCTTCCGGCGCGCGCGCAGGTTCCGCCGCGTTGCATCGTAGGCGAGTTCGCACACGCGGCGACGGGAGCGGAAGCTGAAGATGTTGCTGAAGAAGAGGTCGAACTCGTTCCGTTCGGGCTGGAAGAGCAGCACCTCGGAGTCCGGGAAGCGGGTCTGGTATTCCCGCATGCCGACCTCGAGCCGTGAGTTGATGAGCGTCCGCATCGTCTGGCTCAGGACCGTCGCGAGCCCCTTCTTCAGGATCGCCCCCTCCTTCAGCTGCCCGGCACTGACGGCGTCCCGCAGGTCGGCCGGCACCAGCGGGTTGACGCAGAGCAGCAGGTCGACCCCTTCCTTGAGCGCCACCGACGCGTGCAGCGTCTTGAGCAGGATGCCGTCCACGCAATACCGGCCCTCCACGCGCACCGGCGGGTAGAAGCCGGGCACGGCCGTGCTCGCCTGCACGGCGGTGGAGATGGGGATGTGGTCCCATCCCTCGCCGCCGAAGAGGATGGGCCGGCCGCTCTCGAGATCGGTGGCCACGACGATGAGCCGCTGGCGCAGCTCGCGGAAGTCGTCGCTCCGACCCTTGATGCTGAACGTCCGCTGCAGGTAGCGCCGGATCGGCTCGTTGTCGAAGAGACCGACCGGCAGCGCCCGCGCCATCCTGGTCAGCGACTCGAAGAGCGTCTGCTCCTCGGGGCCGCGCCGGAACTCGAGCATGGCATCGGCGAAGAGCCGCGGGAGCATGAGGCTCCGCTTGGCCCACTCCCGGTAGTTCGGCGTGAAGAACGTCTGGGGGACGAAGGGGTGCTCGCCGGCCTCGTGCTTGACCAGGGCGCGGACCATCTGCACCGTGGTCAGGTCGTTGGCGAGGGACGAGGCGATGAACGCCCCGGCGCTTACGCCGACGTAGATGTCGAGTTCGTGGAGATCGAGGCCGTCGAGCGCCTCATCGAGGGCCCGGAGCGCGCCGATTTCGTACACGGCGCCCTCCGGGCCGCCGCCGGCCAGCGCGAGGCCGATCCGGCGGCGTTTGCTGCTGCGCCGTGCCTTGGCGGGCATGGCGCTACCCCTTACTTGGCCGCCCGACGGGTCGTCTTCCTGGCGGGCCGCTTCTTGGCCGTCTGGACCGTGCGGGTCAACTCTTCCACCCGCCGGGTCAGCGCGAGAATCTCCTTGCGCGTCGGAATGCCGAGCTTGTTGAGGGCGGTCGCGACGCCGTGATCGATCGGGGCCGACACTCGGCCGAGGGCGCCTTCCGCCTCGCCCCGAAGGGTGCGGGCGCGGCCCTGCGCCTTGTGGAGCACCTTCTCGAGGCGCGCGCGGCCGGTCTTCTCCAGCTTGGCGCCCTTCTCGACGAGGTCCTCGAACACCTTCCCACCCTCTTCGCTGGCGGTGGCGAGCGCGCCGAGCCCGGCGAGCCAGATGTGCTGCGCGTTGTCCTTGACGGTCAGAGCCGTGGTGCTGCGAGTCGTGCGTGCCATGACTTCCTCCTGGTGTATGGACCGCTACCCGGTCCGTTATTTGTGTGCGTTCCTGCCTGGGTGATCTCTATCCTTCAGCCCGGCGGCGCCGGACGGTGGTGCTCCCCTTGCGCTTCCCTGCCCTGGGCGCGGGCGCCTCGAGCTCCCGGAGCGCCTGCTCCAGTTCGGCGATGCCCTCCCGGAGGGCCTCCATCTCGTCCCGCGCGTCCCGGACCGGCGGGAGGTGGTCGACCGACGCCTTGACCAGCCGGTCCACTCCCTCTTGCAGCTGCTCGACCCGGGCCTGGAGCGCCGCCTCGCCGCGCCGGATCACGTCGTGGAAGAGGTCAGCGGAGAGGAGCGACTTGCCCTGCTTCTCGCCCTCGAGGATGATCTGCGCCAGCACCTGCCGCGTCACATCCTCCCCCGTTCCGCTGTCCAGCACCTGCACCTCCTGGCCCTCGCGCACCCAGCCGGCCACCTCGTCGAGCGAGACGTAGCGGCTCTCCTCGGTGTCGTAAAGTTTGCGGCTGCCGCCGCCGTAGCGCTTGACCAGTCGGACCACGTTTCCCTCCTGAAGTGCCTGGAATATACCGCAGTGCGGCAAAATGTCAACCCCGATTTGTCGCACTGCGGCATATCCAGGATTTCCCGGTTTGCCCGTCCCACTGCCCCGCCGCCCCGCCGACGCCGGCCCTGCTGGCGAAGTCGTTGATTTCGTGATAGATACAAGGTGTTCACGGACCCGTAGCCGCCCGGCCCAGACCCTGGAGACCCGCCGCATGTTCATCCCGACCCTCCTGCTCAAGAAGCTCTACACCCTCGGCAGCTTGACGAACGTCGAGCAGGGCGTCCGGTTCGGCATCAAGAACCGCCTCAGCAACGTCGACATCACCGCCGTCCTTTCCGTGGCGATCGACGGGGCGCCCGTGCCCCTGGACCAGGTCGCCATCCACCTCCCCGGCGGGCGGATCCTCACGGCCAGCGCCGTCTCCGCGAGCACGCCCGTCGAATTCCCCCTCGGCATGGTCTTCACGCTGGTGGCCAAGCGCGCCCCGATCGAGCCCGGGAAACACACCATCGCCCTGTCGGTCAAGACCAAGACATTCGGCAAGCTGAGCTTCGACGTCGAGGACGCGATCGAGGAGAGCACCCACCAGCTGGTGCGCATCCCGCGGGACGCCGAAGACGATTACAGCCCTGCCGCGATCAAGACCCGGCAGGAGTTCATCGAGAAGCAAACCGGCGCAAAGCTCGAGCATGTCACCCGGCACTCGTTCGACCCGCACCTGACCAAGGGCAACTGCGAGCACTTCATCGGGGTGGCGCAGGTCCCCCTCGGGATCGCCGGACCAGTCACGATCAACGGCGAGCACGCCAAGGGCGACTTCCTCATCCCCATGGCCACGTCCGAGGGCACCCTGGTGGCCTCGTACAACCGCGGCATCAAGGTCATCAACCTCTCCGGCGGCGCGCGGTGCACGGTCATCGGCGACGCGATGCAGCGCGCGCCGGTCTTCGTCTTCGAGGACGCCCGGGCCGGCCGCGAGTTCGTGCACTGGGTCGGGGAGCAGATGCCCAAGATCCGGGAGGAGGCCGAAGCCACCTCCAGCGTGGCGAAACTGCAGTACATCGACCCGTATCAGTCGAACAAGTTCGTCTTCCTCCGCTTCAACTACAGCACCGGCGACGCGGCGGGGCAGAACATGGTGGGGCGCGCCACGTTCGCGGCCTGCAGCTGGATCCTCGACAACTACGCCGGGATCGCGCACTTCTACCTGGAATCGAACTTCGCCACCGACAAGAAGGCGTCGCAGATCAACGTGATGCGCACCCGCGGCAAGCGGGTGACCGCGGAGGTCACCGTGCCCCGCGACGTGCTCATCCAGCAGATGCGCGTGGAGCCGGAGAGCCTTGTCTATCACCACGGCGTGGCGAACGTCGGGGCGTTCATCAGCGGCGCCAACAACAACGGCGCCCACTCCGCCAACGGGATCACGGCGCTCTTCATCGCCACCGGCCAGGACGTGGCCAACGTGGCGGAGTCCTCGGCCGCGATCCTCTACGCGGAGCTCACGCCCAAGCGCGACCTCTACCTCTCGATCACCATCCCGTCGCTCATCATCGCCACCCACGGCGGCGGCACCGGCCTGCCGACCCAGTCCGAGTGCCTCGCGATGCTGGGCTGCCGGGGCCGCGGGAAGGTCAACCAGCTGGCGGAGATCATCGCGGGCGTCGTCCTGGCCGGCGAGATCTCGCTCGGCGCGGCCATCTCCTCGTCGGACTGGGTCTCCAGCCACGAGCGGTACGGCCGGAACCGCTAGCCGCGGCATGCGAGCGCTCCTTGCCGAGTACGCCCGGTTGCGGGCGTCCGAGCCGGTCGGGCGCGCGGTGGTCACCTCGGTCTGGGGGTCGGCGCCGCAGGCGGAAGGCGCCACGATGCTGGTGACCGCCAGCGGCAAGATGGCGGGCTCGGTGTCCGGGGGCTGCGTCGAGACGGCGGTCGTGGAGGAGGTCCGGGCGGCGATGGCGCGGGGGACCGGCAGGATCGTCCGGTACGGCATTTCCGACGAGCGCGCGTGGGAAGTCGGGCTGGCGTGCGGCGGGTCGCTCGAGGTGCTGGTGGAGCCGGCTGTCCCGGAGGCGGTCCTCGCCGCGGCCCAGGGTCCCGGCGGGGTGGTCGTCGCCACGGTTCTCGACGGCGCCGAACTCGGCCGGCGCGTGTCGTTCGACGACGCCAGCCCGGTGGATGCGACCGACCTGGGCCGCGCCGCCAGGGAGGCCCTGAGGTCCGGCCGTTCCCGTAAGGTCCGGCTCCCGGTGGGCAGCATCGAAACGGACGTCTTCCTCGAGGTGTTTCCACGACCCCAGCGACTGGTGATCTTCGGCGGCGTGCACGTGGCCGCCGCGCTCGTGCCGCTGGCCCGGGCCCTCGGCTACTGGACGGTCGTGGCCGACGGCCGCGCCGGTTTTCTCACCCGGGAACGATTCCCCGATGCCGACCAGCTGATCCTGGGATGGCCCGAGGAGGCGTTCGCCCAGGCGGGAATCGATTCCGCCACGGCGGTGGCGGTGCTGACCCACGACCCCAAGTTCGACGACCCGGCGTTGATGATCGCGCTCCGCTCCCCGGCGATGTACGTGGGCGCCATCGGCTCGAAGAAGACGCAGGCAGCCCGACGCGAGCGGTTGCGTGCCGCGGGACTGACCGACGAGCAGATGGGGCGGTTGTTCGGGCCGATCGGGCTCGACCTCGGCGGACGGTCGCCGGCGGAGACGGCCCTGGCGATCATGGCGGAAATCGTGGCGGTGCGCCACGGCGGGGCCGTGGCGAGAACGGCGGGGTGAGCCTCAGACCTGCGCGATGAGCCAGTCCTTGGCCGCCTCGATGTCGTCGAACGCGGGAATGTTGCGCTTCGAGAACCGCATGACGGTCGTGTAGACCACCTTCTGCAGTCCGGACAGTCCCACCACCGCTCCCGCAATCACGTACGGCCGGTTGTTGACGGCCAGCCGCTTGACCGCCTCCAGCACCTCTCCGTTGAATCGGCTCCCCGTCACGTGGGTCAGGGTGCGGACGCTCCGGAACGGCGCGGCCTGCACGATCCGCCCCGCCTCCTCGATGGCCGCCACCGCCTCGGCCGTGTCCTCGACGTGTGCGAAGTCCAGGAAGGCGATCCGGACACCCTTGTGCTCGATGAAGGTCGTTCGGGCCATTCGGTCCTCGGCGATGGAGTCGCGCGGGTCAGCGAAGAGCGGCAATCTTGCGGAGTTCGCGTAGCATGGCGCGCTGGGCGGCGGCATCCCGCACGGCCACAAAGATCGTGTCGTCGCCGGCGATCGT
>CAYUOK010000024.1:0-12163 GCA_964446395.1 uncultured Gemmatimonadaceae bacterium
GCACCTACTGGAACGAGCGGACGCAGCAGGAGGAGTTCGACGAGGGGCTGGGGATACTGCCGACGATCGGCGTGAACGTGGAGTTCTAGCGACTTGACGGGCACTTGACTCGATTGCGCCACCGTGTGGGCGGACGGTACGCCACCGTTCAACCCCAACACGGAGGCACGACATGAACCGCACGCTTGGCACCCTCACCCTGGCCCTGGCGCTGTCGCTCCCCGCCGCCGCCGAGGCCCAGCACCCCCAGACTCGGCAGGGATTCGGCATCAGCTTCGGGCTCGGCGCCGGCAGCGCCGGCTTCTGCGACGGCTGTGATGAAGTGGGCGGCACCGAATTCTCCGGCTACCTCCGGCTCGGCGGGTACCTCACGCCGTCCATCTTCCTGGCCGGCGAGAGTAATGGTTGGGTCGGCGGGGGCACGGGCAACGAATTCGACGCCTCCTCGATGGGCGCCATCATGGCGGTGGTCCAGTGGTACCCGATGGCGGACAAGGGGCTGTATCTGAAGGGCGGGCTCGGGTACTCCTACGCGGACCCGACGACCGACATCTCGACCTCCGGCTTTGCCGGCTCGGCGGGCGCCGGCTACGACCTCCGCCTTGGCCGCAATTTCGCGCTGACACCCTACATCAACTACCTGCAGCAGTTCGGCGGGACCCTGACGTACACAGGCGGCATCGACACCGGTATCGACGCCAAGGTCCATCTCTTCCAGTTCGGGCTCGGGTTCACCTGGTTTTGACCGGGCGGCCCACGGGACGGCGCCAGCGCCGCCCCGTGGGTGCCGGGCGGGTGTGGGGCGGGTCTCCGGCGGAACCGGCCCGCCTCCGGGGCTTCCGGCCGTCGTCGTGTGGTCGGCTCGGGGCTACCGATCCGTCCTGGGGTGGCCTCGAAGTCTCTGCACGGCCCGACGCGTCCATCGGCCGCCCTTGGAGTGACCGTCCTGCTGGCGGCCGTTCCTCACTTCGGCCCCGTCCGACCCACTCCCATCCTGGAACGGCGGCGCCGCCAAGAGAGCCATCATCCAGTCCGCGAAGACCCCCACGACCAGGGCGAGCCCGAGCTTCGTGCCCATCTCGGAGCGGATCGCCACCTTCGACCAGGAAGGCACGCTCTGGGTAGAGCACCTGGTGCATGCGAAGCTGGCGTGCTCTCTCGGCCGGGTGTCGGCGCTGGTCAAGGCGGATCCGACACCGGCGACCGTCGAGTTCTTCATGAGCGTCCTGCCGGGCGATCGGGCGGCGATCGCGGCCCTCCCGATGGATGCCCCGCTGAAGATCGTGTCCGCCACCCTCACGGGCATGACGGTGGACGAGTTGAACGCCAGGGTGAACGACCCGGGAGTACGTCTGCGGCCCGGTCGCCGGACTCCCCTCCACCCACGTCGGCGCCTTCACCCAGGCGCTGTGCGGCGAGGCCGCCAGGAACGGCTGGATCGTGGCCAACACTAACGGCGTACCTTCGCATTCCCGCCGTGATCGCGCAGGTGGCACGTCAGCCGCGCTATATTCCGCCGTGTCCTCCCGGGATGTTCCCCCCCCTCTCTTCGGAGAATCGCCCATGCCCGTTCTGGCCCGCCTCGCGGCGCTCGCCCTCCTCGTCAACGCCGCGGCCGCGTCCACTGCCTCGGCACAGGCCAAGCCGGCGCCCGCCGGCAAGCCGAACATCCTGGTCATCTGGGGTGACGACGTCGGCCGCGACAACATCAGCGCCTACAGCATGGGCATCATGGGCTACCAGACGCCCAACATCGACCGCATCGCACGCGAAGGCGCCATCTTCACCGACTCCTACGCCCAGCAGAGCTGCACCGCCGGCCGAGCTTCCTTCATCCTCGGCGAGCATCCCTTCCGGACCGGGCTCCTGACCATCGGCATGCCGGGCTCCCCGCAGGGCATCCCTGAGTGGGCGCCGACCATCGCCGACCTCCTGAAGGGCCAGGGCTATGCCACAGGCCAGTTCGGCAAGAACCACCTCGGCGACCAGGACAGCCACCTCCCCACCATGCACGGCTTCGACGAATTTCTCGGCAACCTCTACCACCTGAACGCCGAAGAAGAGCCGGAGACCTACTACTACCCCAAGGACTCGGCGTTCAAGGCGAAGTACGGGCCGCGCGGCGTCCTCCACACCTGGTCGGACGGCAAGGGCGGCCAGAAGATCACGGACACGGGCCCGCTCACCACCGAGCGCATGCCGACGGTGGACCTCGAGATCTACGCCGCGGCCACCAAGTTCATCGACGGCTCGGTCAAGGCCAAGAAGCCCTTCTTCGTCTGGTTCAACAGTACCCGGATGCACATCTGGACCCGCCTCAAGCCCTCAGCGGTGGGACGGACAGGGATCGGCCTTTATCCGGACGGCATGGTGGAGCACGACGACATGGTGGGCGGCCTGCTCCACCTGCTCGATTCGCTTGGCATCAGCCAGAACACCATCGTCGTGTACGGCACCGACAACGGGGCCGAGATCGGGACCTGGCCGGACGGCGGCATGATGCCGTTCCACGGCGAGAAGGGCACCACGTGGGAAGGCGGGATGCGGGTGCCGATGGTCGTTCGCTGGCCCGGCGTCATCAAGCCGGGCACGATCGTCAACCAGATCTTCTCGCAGGAAGACTGGATGCCGACCCTGCTCGCCGCGGCCGGCGAGCCGAACGTCGTCGAGAAGCTGAAGACCGGCTACGCCGCCAACGGCAAGACGTGGAGAGTCCACCTCGACGGCTACAACTTCCTCCCCTACTTCAAGGGCGAGACCAAGAAGGGACCCCGCGAGGAGATCTACTACTTCGGCCAGAACGGCGACCTCGACGCGGTCCGGTGGAACGACTGGAAGGTCTCGTTTGCCGTGCTCGACGGGAACATCGCGACCGGCACCCGGACCGTCTCGAATTGGCCGGCCATCACCAACCTCCGGGCCGACCCGTACGAGCGGGCCGCGCACGAATCCGGCCTGTACCTCCGGTGGTACGCCGACAATCTCTGGCTGTTCGTCCCGGTCCAGACCAAGCTCAAGGGCTTCCTGATGACCCTGCCGGACTATCCGTTCCAGCAGGGGAGCAGCCTCAACGCGGCAGGCATCAACTACAACTCGCTGCAGGCGATGCAGGCCATGAAGCGACTGAAGGAGCTCGAAGCGATTCCGGGGCCGCGTAACTGAGGCGACCCCGCCGACGGTACGGCAGGACGGACGAAGCCCCGGGGAGACCCGGGGCTTTGTCATTTCACGATCCGGCTCCCGTCACGCCACCCGGTCCGGCAGCTCCCGTCCCTCGCTCAACGCCACCAGGTTCTCGAAGGCCCGCATCCCCATCGCGATGCGGGACTCGACCGTGGCGCTGCCGAGGTGCGGCAGGAGCACCACGTTCTGCAGCGCCAGGAGCCCCGGGTGCACCCGGGGCTCCTCGGCGTAGACGTCCAGCCCCGCACCGGCAATCACCCCGCGTCCCAGCGCGTCGACCAGCGCCCCCTCGTCCACCACGTCGCCCCGCGAGGTGTTGACGAGAATCCCGTGCGGCGGCATCAACTCGAGCCGCCGCGCGTCGACCAGGTGCCGCGTCTCGCGGCTCGACGGCACGTGGAGCGACACCACGTCCGACTCGGCGAACACACGGTCCACCTCGACGTGCACCGCGTCGAGCGCCGCCGCCTCGCCGGCGGGGAGCGCCGTCCGGCTCGCGTACAGGAGCCGCATCCCGAAGCCGTGCACCGCGCGCCGTGCCACCGCCCTTCCGATCCGCCCCATCCCCACGATGCCGAGCGTCTTGCCGGAGAGCCGCCGCCCGAGGTGATGCGTCGGGTGCCAGCCCGGCCAGCGCCCGGCGCGGAGCTCCCGCTCCCCCTCCCCGAGCCGGCGCATCGCCATCAGCATGAGCGCCACGGCCAGGTCGGCGGTGTCTTCCGTCAGGACGCCCGGCGTGTTGGTGACGGCGATGCCCCTTGCGCGCGCCGCGTCCAGGTTGATGTGCTCGAACCCGACGCCGAAGTTGGCCAGGAGCCGCGCCCGGAGCGGCTCCACGCCGAGCACCTCGGCGCCGAACCGGTCGGAGACGGTGCACAGCACGGCGTCGGAGGTGGCGAGCGCCTCCTGGAGCCCGGCCGCGTCGAGCGGCGCGTCCTGCCGATTGAGCCGGACGTCGAAGCGCTCGGCGAGTGCCGACTCCACGGGAGCGGGGAGGCGGCGGGTGACGGTGACGACGGGGCGTGCGGGGACGCTCACGGGGTGCTCCTTGGACGGCGGGGCCCGGGGCCCCATACTAGGGAATGCGCGAACTTCTGCTCGATCTCTACGGCGCAGCGCTCCGGGCAGCCGACCCAGCCGCCGCGGTGCGCCACGAACTCTCCGAGCGGCCGCTCCCCTCGCGCGCCCCGGTGCACCTGATCGCGCTCGGCAAGGCGGCGGTCGGGATGGCCGAGGCGGCCGTATCGGTGCTCGACCAGTCGAAGGCGGCATTCGCCGGCGGCGTGGTGGTCGGCGCCACCGGCACCAAGCCGCCGAACCCTGCCCTGCGGTACTTCGCCGGCGACCACCCCCTCCCGGGGCCGGCGTCGGCGCGGGCCGCCGAGGCGATCGCCGACGCGGTGGCATCGGTGCACGCCGACCACCAGGCGCTGATCCTCCTCTCGGGCGGCGCGTCGAGCCTCGCCGCCGCACCGGTGGACGGCGTCACCCCGGGTGACCTCGCGGCGCTCTGGAGCTTCCTCCTTGGCAGCGGGCGCGATATCGTGGCGGTCAACACCGTCCGGAAGCGCTGCCTCCGCTGGGGCGCGGGGCGCCTTGCCGCGGCCCTCGCGCCACGGCCCGTCACGGTGTTGTGCGTGTCCGACGTGATCGGCGACGACCCCGGCACGGTCGGCTCCGGCCCCTGCGCCCCCGACCCTCGCTGGGCGCGGGAGGTGCTGAGCCTGCTCGAATCGGTGGCGGGGGCGCGGGACATCCCGGTGTCGGTGCGCCGCCTCCTCGAGCGCCAGGCCGCCGGCGACCTCCCCGATACCCTCAAGCCGGGGGACGCGGTCTCCCGAAACGTGACGACCCACGTCATCGCGAGCAACCGCCTCGCCGTCCGCGGCGTCGCGCGCCGCGCGCAGGAACTGGGGCTGCCGGTGCTGGCCGGCGCGTCCGACCTCGCCGGAGAGGCGAGAGAAGCAGGCACCCGCATCGGCGCATTCCTGCGGGCCGGCGGGGGCGGGGCGAGCTGCTTCGTCTGGGGCGGGGAGACGACGGTCTCGCTGGGTACAGCGACGGCTGGCCAGGGAGGCCGCTGTCAGGAGCTGGCACTGGCCGCGGCGGCCGAACTCGACGACGTGCCCGGCGTGGCGCTGCTGGCGGCGGGCACCGACGGCCGGGACGGCCCCACCGACGCCGCCGGCGCGCTGGTGGACGGCGCAACCTGGGCACGGATCGCCGGGCTGGGGCGCGATCCGGAGGCCGACCTCTCCGCGCACGACGCCTACCACGCGCTCGAGGCCGCGGGGGCGCTCCTGCACACCGGGCCCACCGGCACCAACGTGATGGACGTGGTGATCGGGCTGCGTCAGCGCAGCGGGAGCAAGCCCGCCAGCCAATGAAGCGTGTTGAGCAGGAACTGCGCGTCCTGTGCGGCCATCGGGTGGTTCATCCCCGCCGGCTGGCGTGACGGGCCCGCCAGCTGGGCGCTGAACATCGCCGCCTCTCCCAGGACGACCACCCGCCCCTTTCCGAACGGCCCCGCCACGCCCTGCGCCCATCCGGACACCGCCACCCGCCGCGTCGCGTCCGTGAACTGCCATGCCGTGTCGGGCATGAGGGACACGATGCCCGGGCCGAACCGCAGCAGGACCGCGTACGTGTCATCCGCCTGCAGCGCGGAGCCCGTGAAGGTCGCCACCGAATCGATTCGCTCGCCCGGCGACCGACCCGTGGTGATGGGGTGCACCCCGAGCGTGCCGTCCGACCGCCGGAAGAGGTCGGGGCCGCCGTCGCCAGCCGTGTCGACCGCGAACCCGTTGTTGAATCGGACGCCGAACGCCGCCGCGAGCTCGGCGGCCGCGCCCGCGAACGGCATGTGGTCGGCGATCAGCAGGAGGGACCCGCCCTCGACCACCCATGCACGCACCACGCTGATCTCCTCCGCGGTGAACGCCGATGGGGTTGGAAGGGTCCAGTTCCCGGCGTTCCGTCCGTTGAGCGGGTTGCTCACCACGAGCACGCGGACGGGGGCGAGCGACGCCGCCGAAACGGGCGTCAGGATGCTGTCCACGACGAAGCCGTCGCGGCGGAGCACCTGGGCGAAGGGATAGTAGCGTCCGGAGGCGGTGTGGAAGTTGTGGTGCGCCTGATCGACCGCGACGACGGGGCCGGCGCCCGCAGCGAAGGCGGGCTGCAGGATGGCGGGCGAGAAGCCGGAGTCGGACACCTGCTGCGCGGTGGCTGGCGCGGCGACGCCGATCGCGGCGAGCAGTCCGAGGCGTGCCGCCCTCATGGATGGACCTCCGCCGGGGGCTGCCAGTCCGCCCCCAGGATGACGGTGAGGTCCACCCGCCGGGTCGAGTCGGGCGCCCACGTCGTGACCCCGACGCCGAGGAGGCGCGCGGCGCGTCGGGCAGCGGTGCTGTCACCGCGGCGCACGAGGAGCTGGGTGACCGCGGACGGGTCGCCCTCCGCGGTCCCGAAGAAGACGACGTCGAGCCCGCCGCGGCGCAGCACGCGCGTCGCCGTCCGGGCGAGCCCCGCGCGCCCGGAGCCGTTGAGCACCTCGACCATCAGGCGGTCGCGTCCGCCGGGAATCGGATATGCGTGGTCGGGCAGCGCGGAGGGCGCCGACCGGTAGTGGAATGCGAGGAAGGCGAGGAGGAGGACTCCCGCCCCGATCAGGGCGAGACGACGGACAGGCTGTTCCAAAACCGCACCATCGGCTCGGGCAGCGGCCACCCGGAGCGCGCCAGGTAGGAGAGCCGGGCGCGCGCCACCGCGCGGATGACGCCCGCCACGTCGCGCGGGAAGAGCGCCGCGAGTTCGGCGCGCGCAGCGGCGTCGAAGGTCCGGCCCGGCTCGAGGTAGTCGGCGCAGTAGAGCACGCGGCCGACCATGTCCCACTCGGCAAGCCCCAGGGAGTGGTACCGCACCGCGTCGAGGACGCCGCGGTCCGTCTCCCCTTCCGCCTTGGCCCGGGCCGCGGCCGCGGGGCCGTGCCAGAGCTCGATGGGCCCGGAAGAACTCGAGGCCCACTGGCTGAGCGTCTCGCGGCTGGCGTCGCGGAGGGCGTCGTGCAGCCAGACCGCCTTGAGCCACCGGTTCCGCTCGGAGTCGTGCACCCCCATCCGCTCCGCCCATCCCGACACGAGCGTGGCCACCCGCTCCACGTGCGCGACCCGCTCCGGCGTCATCTCCGCCCAGGCCGGCAGCGTGGGCCGAAGGGCTGGGGAGATCCCCGCGCGCGCGGAGCTGCCGGTCACCGCGTCAGCCTTCGGCCCGGAGCGGCGGACGGACGATGCGGTTCTGGGCGTCCACGAACACCACCGTCGGATGGTGCCGGGCCGCCTCCGCCTCGTCGAACAAGCCGTACGAAATGACGATCACCAGGTCGCCAGCCATGCCCAGGCGCGCCGCGGCGCCGTTGAGCTGGAGCACGCCGGAGCCGCGCGGACCCGGGATGACATACGTGCTGAACCGCGCGCCGTTGTTCACGTTGACGACCTGCACCTCCTCGTGCGTCCGCAGGTCGGCGGCGTCGAGCAGGTCTTCGTCCACCGTCAGGGACCCCTCGTAGTGGAGGTCCGCCGAGGTGATCGTGGCGCGGTGGATCTTCGACTTCATCAAGTGGCGCTGCATCACGGGATCCCTTCCCCGAAAACGACGTTATCAATCAGCCTCGTCGATCCGACCCGAGCGGCGACCAGCATGAGGCACCCCGCCCCCACCGTGTCGACGGGGGCGAGCGCATCGGGCTCGACCGCGGAAATATACTCCGGGCGCACACCGGGATACACCTCGAGCGCCCGCCGCGCCGACGCCTCGAGCCGCCGTCCGTCGGTCTCCCCGCCACGCCAGGCCTCGTGCGCCGCGCGGAGCGCCGCGCTCAGCCCCGCGGCGTCGCGGCGGTCGGCGGCGGAGAGGTAGGTGTTCCGGCTGCTCAAGGCCAGGCCGTCCGCCTCCCGCGTCGTCGGGGCCACCACCAGGGCCACCGGCCAGTCGAGGTCCCGCACCATGCGGCGGATGAGCGCCACCTGCTGTGCGTCCTTCTGCCCGAACACCGCCACGTCCGGCGACACGAGGTGGAAGAGCTTCGCCACCACCGTGAGGACGCCCGCGAAGTGCCCGGGGCGCGCCGCGCCTTCCCACAGGTCGGCGGCCGGGCCGGGCACCACGCGGGTGTCGGAGCCCGGCGGGTACATGACGGAGACGTCCGGGAGGAAGAGGGCATCCACGCCGCGCCCGGCGGCCAAGGCGCGGTCGCGGGGGAGGTCGCGGGGGTAGCGGTCGAGATCCTCGGCGGGGCCGAACTGCAGCGGGTTGACGAAGATGCTCATCACGACCACGTCGGACACCGCGCGTGCCGCATCGACGAGCCGGAGATGCCCTTCGTGCAAGAACCCCATGGTGGGCACGAACCCAATTCGTCTTGCTTCTGCCCGTTGAGCCGTCACCCACGCACGGATCCCCGCCGGGGTCGTGAACTCTCTGGGGGCGGGGTTCTGGTTCACTCGAAACCGTGCTCCGCTCCCGGGTAGCGGCCGGCCCGGACGTCGTCCGCATACGCCGACACCGCGGACCTGATGGTGCCGTCGAGGTCGGCGTAGCGCTTGAGGAATTTCGGCGTGAAGGCGGGGTTCATCCCCAGCATGTCCGGGAGCACCAGCACCTGCCCATCGCAGCCGGCGCCGGCGCCGATGCCAACGGTCGGGATCGCGAGCTCCTTCGTCACGCGGGCGGCGAGCGGGGAGGGGACCAGCTCGAGGACCACGCTGAACGCCCCTGCTTCCTCGACCGCGCGGGCGTCGGCCATGAGGCGGGCGGCGGCGCCCTCATCCCTGCCCTGCACCCGGTACCCGCCGAGGGCGTGCACCGATTGGGGCGTGAGCCCGACGTGGCCCATCACCGGAATGCCGCGGTCCACCAGCGCGCGAATGGTCGGGCCCATCGTCACGCCGCCCTCGAGCTTCACCGCCGCCGCGTCGGTCTCCTGGAGCACGCGGCCGGCGTTCCGGATGGCCTCCTCGGGCGTGACCTGGTAACTGAGGAACGGCAGGTCCACGACGACCAGGGCCCGGTGGACGGCCCCCTGCACCGCCCGGGCGTGGTAGATCATCTGGTCGAGGGTGGCGCTGAGCGTCGTGGGCCGGCCGGCCACCACCTGGTTGACGGAATCGCCGACGAGGATGAGGTCCACCCCGGACGCGTCGAGCATCCGCGCCATCAGCGCGTCGTACGCGGTGAGGGAGACGATCTTCCTGCCGGCCCGCTTCATCGCCACGACGTCGAGCGTGGTCAGGGGCCTGGGTTGGTCACTCATGGGGTTCCACCTCCGCCAGGCCGCGCCGCCAGAAATCGCGGTTGGGGAGCTCCGGGTGCGGGATCGTCAGGCCAGGTTCGGCCACCGTGCGGCGGCCGTACCGGATGATGTCCAGGTCGAGGGAGCGCGAGGCCCACCGCGCCCCCCGCGTCCGTCCTTCGGCGCGCTCGATGGCCTGGCAGGCTTCGAGCAGCGCGCGCGGCTCCAGCGATGTCTCCAGCAGGGCAACCTGGTTGAGGTAGGCGGGCTGGTCGAGCCCGCCGAGCGGCGCCGTCTCCTCGACCGTGGAGGTGCGCAGGACGCGGGTGCGGGGGAGCGCCGCGAGCGCCGCCCGGGCGGCGGCGAGGTGACCCGCCCGGTCGCCAAGATTGCTCCCCAGCGCGATCGCCACGACTTCCGCCACGGGTCACGCGCCGACGGTGAAGTGGCGCGCGATCGACTGCAGGTGCGTGGAGACCTTCTCGAGCTGCCGGATCGCCTCGTCCAGCTCCGCCTGGGCGCCGGCCGCCCGCCCCGCCTGGGCCGCCAGGACGTTGGTCTCCTCGCGGATCCTGGCGGACACCGTGGCGAGGTGCCCGATCTGCTCCTGCAGCTTGGCGAACGCCCCCTCCTGCTGGCTCGCGGTCTCGCCGATCCGCTGCGCGGCGGTGCCGGCATCGCGCGTCACGTTCACGATCCCCTCGAGCGCCTCCACCGCCGCCTCGCCGAGCTGCTCCACCCCCTCGACAGCGCGCTCGCCGTGGGACATCTGCGCGGTGATCTCGGTGACCTGTTCCGCGATGGCGGCGAGCAGCCCGCTGGCCTCCCGCGCCGCGACGGCGCTCTGGTCGGCCAGCTCGCGCACCTCCGCCGCCACCACGGCGAACCCCTTCCCCTCCTGCCCCGCCCGCGCCGCCTCGATGGCGGCGTTGAGCGAGATCAGGTTCGTCAGGTCGGCGATTTCCCGGATCGAGCCGATGAAGCCGGTGATGCGCTTCGTCACGTTGCCGAGCTCGCCGACCTGCCGGGAGCTTTCGGCCACGAAGTGCTTGAGGTCCACCAGGCGACGGATGGCGTCCCGGATCGTCTCCCGGTTGCGCGCCGCCGTCTCGGAGGCGCGGCCGCTCGCCTCCGCCGCCCGCTTCCCCTGCACCGCCATCTCGGCGGAGCCGCTCGCGAGCGCCTTGGTGGCCAGGAGGCCGGCGGTCACGAAGGCGTCCTGCTCCGCGAGGCCGAAGCGCAGTGACTTCGAGGCGGCCGTGAGCGCGTCGGCCGAGGCGTGCAGCGACTCCGTGGCCCGGGCCAGCGCCCCCACCTGCGACCCGATGCTGTCCACCGTGGTGACCAGCGGGCGCCGCAGCTCAGCGATGTGGATCGCGGTAGCCACCTGCGTGGCGAGGGTGGCCATGGCGGCCAGGTCGCGTCCGCGGTACATGTGCCGCTTGTGGTGCTCCAGCTCCAGCGTGCCGATCACGTCGGCCCCGAACCGGAGCGGCAGGATGACGAGGCTCTGGGTGTCCGAGGCCGCCATCGGCATCCGCGCGTCCTTCGAGGTGTCATGGACGATGACCGCCTCGGCGGTCGCGATCGCCTGGCGGCGGAGCGGCTCGAGCTCCGCGGGCACCTCGCCGCGGCCCGCGCGCCCGACGTCGCCGCGATAGGCCAGCGTCACGACGTCGTTGTCGTCGCGACGGTAGATCCGGAGGTCGCCCCAGTCGAGGAGACGGTGGGCCAGCCGCTCGATCTGCTGGAACGAGTCCATCAGGGTCACGTTCGTCGTGATGGCGGTTTCCATCAGGTGGACCTTGTTCAGGTCCTCGGCCGCGATCGCCTCCTCGAGGATCTTCTTGGTGAGGAGCCCGAACACGCCGACCACCGCCAGCACCGCCGCCCATCCCGGCGGGCTGAGCACCTGGATCGCCCCGACGACGATGCCCGCCGCGCCCAGCGTGAGGAGGTACGCCACCACCTCGTAGCGCAGGATGAGCAGCCGCTCCTCGCTCTCGAGCTTGTCGCGGAGGAGGAGGGTGAAGTAGAACAGCGCGCGCGACAGGAAGAAGTAGGTGCCGGCGAGGGTGAAGGCGGCCGGAAGGAAGTCGAGCCCGAGTCCCGGCGACCCGCTGACCCGCCAGACCAGCGCGAAGATGCCGAAGGCCGCGAGAAACGCGATGTTCTCCCGGCCGGCGTTGACCAGGCCCGCGCCCATCGGCTTCCGGAGCCAGAGGGTGTCCACCAGGTAGACGCCGGCGGCCATGCCGGCCACGACCTGCGACGGCGCCGCCACCATCATCCCGACGACGACCGGAACGCCGTGCTGGGTCAGGTAGGAGTACTTGCTGAGGCGGACCGGGGAGGCGCGCAGCGCGGCGACCGCGACCAGGATGAGGAGGGTGGGCATCGGCTGCTCGATCCACCGGACATCCACCAGCAATGCGATGGCCGCCAGCGACAGGCCCAGCCAGACCAGGACCCTGGCATAGAGCCGGAGGACGCGCGCGGTGTCGAACATCAGTCGGGCCTCGCCGCGTCGTCAGACAAAGTAGTCGCCCACCACGAGGCCGTACCGCGCCGGGTCGGTGACCTTGACGATCGACCGCGCGTACCCGCCCTGGCCGTTCCCGTCGGAGAGGTCCGCCGGGCTCCCCGGCGGCGGGAGCACGGCGCCGTTCGTGTCGATGGCGATGCGCACGA